>JBATYN010000557.1:0-6518 GCA_049674125.1 Pseudolabrys sp.
TGTCGGGGGACTAGAGCGCGCGGCGGCCTTAAATGTCGCGGCCTTCGATCTTTTCCTGCAGCGTCTTCACCAGATCCGGAATGCGTTCCATACGCGGATAAAGCGCGAGCGCGCGGCGATAAACCTCGAGCGCCTGCTTATCATCGCCGATGTCCTGGAGGATCAGTCCGAAGCCAGCGAGTGCACCGAAATGGCGCGGCTCACGCTTGAGGACCTGGCGGATATCGGCAAGCGCGTGGCCATAGTCCTTCTTCAGGTAATAAATCGTGGCACGCCGGTTCCAGGCTTCGACGTAGTCCGGCTTTATCTTCACGATCGCGTCGAGCAGCGTAATGGCAAGATCGAGATCCTTTGCCTCGATCGCGGTCTTCACCCTCGTCATCAGCAGATTTGCAGTATCGCTGCGGGAAGCCGTCCAGACCGCCCAGATGCGTTCTTCGATCGCCTTTGCGGTCACGTCATCGGGTGCGAGCTTTAGAGCACCGAACAGAAAATCGAGATTGCGGGTGCGGTCGCCAAGGGCCGCCTGCGGTGGCCTGGCCGATGGCTCGCTCCGCTTGCCCGATTGTGCAGCGGCCTGCGCGGCGTAGCCCAAAGCCGCGGCGGCAATCAGAAGTGCTGCAAGGAATCGTGTACGCATAAACGGAGTGTAGTGTCTCCGCGTTTCGTGGCCAATATGCGGCGTTGGAACAGGCGCCGATGGCGCCTCAATCAGCCCTGACGGGCCTTAAAGCGGCGATTGGTCTTGTTGATGATGTAGACCCGACCCTTGCGACGCACCAAGCGGTTGTTGCGATGCCGGCCACGCAGGGATTTCAGGGAGTTACGGACTTTCATGACAATCTCTGGCTGCTGTTTGTCGGGTACATACGCAGCCCACCCATGCATGTCAACGCAAGCTGCCCACCGGTGGTGACCGAGGTCGGCCTGCTCTAAAGTCAGGCAGGAGTTTCAGCCGTGCAGCGTAGCCGCGACCGATTCCTGACCACCCATACCGGCAGCCTGCCACGGCCGGACGACCTTATCCGCATGATGTACGCCAAGGAGGAAGGCGTGCCTGTCGACCCTGGCGCGCTTATGGCACGCGTGCGCGCGGCCGTGGCCGAGGTGGTCAAAAAACAGGCCGATGCCGGCATCGACCTCATCAATGACGGCGAGATGTCGAAGCCGAGCTACGCCACCTACATCAAGGACCGGCTCGACGGCTTCGGCGGCACCGGCAACACGTTCGTTTATCAGGACCTTGCCGACTTCCCGCGCCTGGAGAAACGCGTGTTCGGCGACCCCGGCCGTTCACGCCGGAAAACACCGGCCTGCAACGCTCCGATCAGCGTGCGCGACCGACAGGCCCCCGAAACCGACGCCAACAACCTCAAGGCCGCACTCAGTCAGGTGAAGGCGGTCGGCGGTTTCATGAGCGCCGCCTCGCCCGGCGTGGTGTCGCTGTTTTTCCGCAACGACCACTACAAGGATTTCGAAACCTACATTTACGCCATCGCCGAGGCGATGCGGCACGAATACGAAACCGTCGCCAAAGCCGGTTTCGTCCTGCAGATCGATTGTCCGGATCTCGCGATGGGCCGGCATATTCAATATGCAGATTTGAGCCTGCCGGACTTTCGCAAGCGTGCGCAGCTCCATATCGAGGCGCTCGATCATGCGGTGGCCAATATCCCGGCCGAGCAATTGCGCATGCATCTCTGCTGGGGCAACTACGAGGGCCCACACCATCGCGACGTGCCGCTCGCCGACGTCATCGACATTGTATTTAAGGCCAAGCCCGTCGCGATTTCGCTCGAGGCCGCAAACCCGCGCCACGCGCACGAGTGGCTTTTATTCGAGTCGATTAAGCTCCCCGACGGGAAAGTCTTGATCCCCGGCGTCATCGAATCGAAATCGAATTTCATCGAGCATCCCGAACTGATCGCGCAACGGATCGGGCGCTACGCCAAGCTCGTTGGACGCGAAAACGTCATCGCAGGCAGCGATTGCGGCTATGGCACCTGGGTGGGTCAGGCGGCCGTCGACCCCGACGTGGTGTTCGCCAAGTTCAAGTCGATGGCCGACGGCGCCGCGCTCGCTTCACGGGAATTCTGGAAATAGGAACAGCACAATGGCATTTGAAATGCCGCGGGCGGATAAACCCGAAATCGTCGGCATGTCATCCCAGCGCCTGCAACGCATTCGCGATGCGCTGCAGGCAGACATCGACAAGGGCGTCGTACCGGGAGCCGTGGCGCTGATCGCGCGGCGTGGAAAGATCGCTTTCCTCGAAGCGCTTGGCTATCGCGACCGTGAGGCCGGCGCAGCGATCGCGCCTGACACGATTTTCCGCATTGCCTCTATGACAAAACCATTCACGTCGGTCGCGACAATGATGCTGGCCGAGGAAGGCAAGCTGCTGCTTGCCGATCCTGTTTCGCGCTACATCCCCGAATTCGCCAATCTTAAAGTCGCGGTCGACTCGGACGGCGAAGCAACAACGCTGACAACCGAACCGTTGCGACGCGAGATGACGGTGCAAGATCTGCTCCGACACACGTCCGGTTTGACTTACGCGCATTTGGCGGGCCCGCAGATCAAGCAAGCTTACGAAGCTGCGAACGTGGTCGATGAAAAGCAGACGAACGCCGACATGGTCGCCAAGCTCGGCAAGCTCCCCCTCGCCTACCAGCCCGGCAGCACCTGGCAATACGGTGCGTCGACGGATGTGCTTGGCCGCGTGGCCGAAGTCGCGAGCGGCTTGGCGCTCGATCGTTTCATCTCCGAACGCATCTGCAAGCCGCTCGGTCTCGACAACACCAGCTTTGGTCCGATCGATGCCGCGCGCGCGGCCCAACCGCAGATCGACCCAGCCTCGGGCAAGCGGCCACTGATGCGCGACACTGCCGTTCGCCCGAACTGGATTTCAGGTGGCAGCGGATTGTTATCGACCGCAGGCGACTATGTGCGTTTCTGCCAGATGTTGCTCAATGGCGGCGAACTCGGCGGCTTGCGGCTACTGTCGCCAACAACAGTGGCTCTGATGACATCGGATCATCTGACGCCGGAAACCCGCCGCAGTCCGTCCACACCAATTCTCTTCGGCGCGCTCGCTCCGGTGCCGCATCTTGGGCTCGGCTTCGGCCTGGGGTTCGCCGTGCGCACCCATGCCGGGCGCAACCCGCTGCCGGGTTCCGTCGGCGACTTTTCGTGGAGCGGCGTGAGCGGCACGTATTTCTGGATCGACCCGCAACAGCAATTAATCGCTGTGCTGATGATGCAAGCGCCAATCCAACGGATGCACTATCGCTATCTCATGCGCACGATGACGTATCAGGCGATCGTGGAATGACTGTCGAAAAAATGGTGGGCGCGACAGGGATCGAACCTGTGACCCCCTCCATGTCAAGGAGGTGCTCTTCCGCTGAGCTACGCGCCCTTAAAACCGTGATTGATCTATCGGCTCCAAACCGGCGAGGCAAGACCGCGCAAAAGTGCTAGGCCGCCAGCATTTTCTGCACTTCGCTGACCAGTTCGCGCAGGTGGATCGGCTTCGACAAGACTTTCGCCTGTTTGGGCGCGTTGGAATCAGCATTGAGCGCCACGGCGGCGAAGCCGGTGATAAACATGATCTTGATGTCGGGATCGAGTTCGGCGGCCCTGCGGGCAAGCTCGATGCCGTCCATTTCCGGCATCACGATATCGGTGAGAAGAAGTTCAAACGGCTCCTCACGCAGGCGATTATAGGCGGAAAGCCCATTATCATAGGAGGTAACGTCGAAACCCGCGTTCTGCAGCGCTTTGACCAGAAAGCGCCGCATATCCGTGTCGTCTTCAGCCAGCAGGATTTTTGACATACTCACCACAACACCCCGTCCGGCCGCATAGGCCGCCTCAGCCGGACGATTAAGACTTATGCCCGGTAAACAACGGGTGAACCAAAAGCATGGCTTGGCTTTGTGCCTTGGCCATGAACAATAGACGGTATAACGAGGTGTTAAAGTCCTTCTGCCTCCCAAGGGATTCGAAGCTTTCCATGGCCTTTTCTGTATGAGCGAAATCCGCGACGAGCTCGACCCGCCGTTTGAAGTGCTTGAGCCCAAGGCCTGCCGGGCACCGGTGCTTTTCAACTCGCCCCATAGCGGGTCCACCTACCCGCGCGATTTCCTCGCGGCCTGCCGGCTCGATATTGCCACCCTGCGCCGTTCCGAAGACAGCTTCGTCGACGAACTGGTCGCCGGCGTAGTGCGCAGCGGATATCCCATGATGCGGGCGCATTTCCCCCGCTGCTTCGTAGACGTCAACCGCGAGCCCTACGAGCTCGATCCACGCATGTTTGAAGGCCGCCTGCCCTCGTTCGCCAATACTCGTTCGATGCGTGTCGCAGGAGGCCTAGGGACAGTGGCGCGCGTCGTCGGCGACGCCCAGGAAATCTACGACCAGCGCATCCCGGTTGATGATGCGCTGCGGCGCATCGAGAGCCTTTATAAGCCCTATCATCGCGCCTTACGCCGCCTGTTCACCCGTCTGCACCGTGATTTCGGTGCTGCGGTATTGATCGATTGCCACTCCATGCCATCAACGGCTGGCCATCGTGACGAACGTCCACGTCCCGAATTCGTGTTGGGCGACCGCTACGGCACCAGCTGTGTGGGCGTCGTGGCCGAAACCGTGGAAAAGACGCTGCGGACGCTCGGCTACACTGTCAGCCGGAATAAGCCCTATGCCGGCGGCTTCATCACCGAGCACTACGGGAATCCGGCGGCTGGGCTGCATGCCATCCAGCTCGAGATCAACCGAGCCCTGTATATGGACGAGCGCCGGTACCAGCGTTCGTCGGCATTCAAGCGGCTGGCCGCCGACATGGAGACGTTGGCCAAGCGTCTCGGCGAAATCCCGTTGGAGCAGCTACGTCCCTACCGCGCCGCTGCCGAATAACCGTGCGAGCATAAAAAAAGGGGCCGCTAGCGGGTGCTGGCGGCCCAAGTCTAGGGAGGAAACGCCCAAGGAGGGCAGCGGCAGCTCTCGCTACCGCACTGCAAGAAGCTACATCGCGACGCACAAAAATCAAGGTTCAAAGGCACATTTCCTATGCTATTTTCGCATAGCTGCCGCCCGAGCCGGGGCGCTCCGAAATGCCTATGCGAAAATGACCGAGGTGGAACCCCGCACCGCAGCAGAAGTCGCACGAGTTGTTGCACTGGGACGTCGGCCCCAAGTGGTTGCCGATGGTAAAACTCTTCGATAGGCCGAAGACGGAAAGCAGGCACGCGGCATGACGGCCATCGGCTTCAGCACTTTCGTCGATCAGCTCGCGACCGCCTCTGGCGAAACAATTCTCCCGTTCTTCCGGACCGCGCTGGCAATCGAGAACAAGAAGGCTCGCGGGTTCGACCCGGTCACGGCAGCAGACCGCGCGGCCGAGCAGACGATGCGTACGCTTATTCGCAAGCAATTTCCCGATCACGGTATCCTCGGTGAGGAATACGGCTCCGAGCGCACTGACGCCGAGTACGTATGGGTGCTTGATCCGATCGACGGAACGAAATCGTTTATTTCGGGCATGCTGGCCTGGGGCACGCTCATTGGCCTGATGCGCTTTGGCGAGCCTGTATTCGGGATGATGCATCAGCCATTCACGCGCGAACGTTTTTCCGGCGACGGCGGCGGAGCGCGCTATCGCGGGCCGGCTGGCAACCGCGATCTGCATGCAAGGTCATGCAGGAGCATCGAGGACGCATTATTGTCCACGACGAGTCCGTTGCTGATGACTCCCGATGACCGCGCGGCCTTTGGGAAGGTGGAGAATAAGGTGAAGCTCTCGCGCTACGGCGGCGATTGCTACGCCTATTGTATGTTGGCAGCGGGACTGATCGATCTGATTATCGAAACCGAGATCAACCCACACGACATTGTTGCGATCATCCCGATCATCGCCGGCGCCGGCGGCATGGTCACGACGTGGGACAATGGCCCGGCGCAAGGCGGCGGCCGCATCGTCGTCGCCGGCGACAAACGCGTGCACGAGGCCGCGCTGGAATTGCTGAAGGGCTAGGACGCAGCAGCGTAGCGTTGGTTGTGAGCCGTTTCTACCAATGCTAAAATTAAGGACGCCTTCTTTATCGAATTTAGGGGGTGACGATGTTCGATCTGGAACAATTCACCACCGATTGCCGGACGGCCCTTGCGGTTGATTCGTCACACAAGCTGGTGCGTGAGGTGGTGGCACGCGCGGTGTCGGACCCGGGCGGCGTGCTCAAGGGCCTCGGCGAGCCGAAGCGCGCGGAAATTCAGAAGCTCTACCACGCGCCCGATCTCACAATCCTCAACGTGATCTGGGGACCGATGATGACGGTCATGCCGCACAATCATCAAATGTGGGCCGTGATTGGCATCTATAGCGGCCGCGAAGACAATGTCTTCTGGCGCCGGGTGCCGGATGGCCGCGGCCGCGTCGAAGCTGCGGGCGCACGGGCGCTGTGCGTTGGCGATGCCGAGCCGCTTGGCCACAACATTATCCACTCGGTGACCAACCC
>JBATYN010000558.1:0-20870 GCA_049674125.1 Pseudolabrys sp.
CGGTGCGGTGGCACATCGGCGATGCTCTCGCCGTCGAGGAGAATGTGCCCTTCACTCGGCGCCTCGAACCCGGCGAGCATACGCAATAGAGTGGTTTTTCCGCAGCCAGAGGGGCCGAGCAGCGCAAAAAACTCGCCTTGTGCGATGTCGAGTGTCAGCGCTTCGACTGCGCTAACTGCGCCGAAGCGCTTGCTGATGGCCTCGAAGCGCACCAGCGGCGGCTTCGCGTCCGGTTTCCTGACTGCCTCGCCGTCGCCCGCCATCGATTCCTCATTGCGCGGCGCTACGCTAGCGGGACGCGCTTACACGCTCAACCCGGCAACGACCGCCAGCGATCGAGACAAACGCAGCCCGCATTCGTCATTGGCTCGTCAAGGTGCGCTGGACCGCTTGTTTCCAGCCGGCATATTTGCGTTCCCGCGCATCTGCCGGCATTCCCGGTTCGAAGCGGCGATCGAGCCGCCATTGCGCCGCGAAGCCTTCGAGATTTGGGCAGATCCCCGCCGCACGTCCGGCGAGATAGGCAGCACCCAACGCCGTAGTTTCCATAAGCACGGGCCGGTCGACGGGGCTCGCCGACATGTCGGCGAGAAGCTGCATGGTGATGTCGCTGGCGGTCATGCCGCCATCAACACGCAACACTGGTGTTGAACTTTTCGACGCAGGCCAGTCGGCGCGCATGGCATCGAGCAGATCGCGCGTCTGATAGGCGACCGCCTCAAGCGCAGCCTGCGCAAGTTCGGCAGCGCCCGAATTGCGGGTCAACCCGAAGATCGCGCCGCGCGCCTGCGCATCCCAATAGGGCGCGCCAAGGCCGACAAAAGCCGGCACCAGATAGACTTGTTCGGCCGGATCCGCGCGCTGTGCCAGCGGGCCTATTTCCGATGACGTATCGATGAGCTTCAAGCCGTCACGCAACCATTGCACGGCAGCGCCGGCGATGAAGATCGCGCCTTCCAGAGCGTAGGTCCGCTTGCCGTCGAGTTGATATGCAATGGTTGTGAGCAAACGATTGCGCGAGACAACACGTTCCGAACCCGTGTTGAGCAGTGCGAAACAGCCCGTGCCATAGGTCGATTTCATCATGCCGGGCGCGAAACAGCACTGCCCGATCGTGGCGGCCTGCTGATCGCCGGCAATGCCCAAGATGCGGATCGGGGCGCCGAAAAGATCGGAGGTCGTCTCCCCGAATACGCCCGCACAGTCGCATACACCAGGGAGCATCGCCTGCGGTACGCCGAAAAGGCTACAGAGCTCGCTGTCCCATTCACCTTTGTTGATATCGAACAACAATGTGCGCGCGGCGTTGGTGGCGTCCGTCAGGTGTGCTTTTCCGCCGGTAAGGCGCCAAAGCAGGAAGCAGTCGATTGTACCAAACGCGAGCGTGCCGGCCTCGGCCGCCGCCCGAGCACCAGCCACGTGATCAAACAACCATGCGATTTTGCTGGCGGAGAAATACGGATCGAGCAAGAGGCCAGTCTTGCTGGCGATTACGGCCTCGTAGCCTGCACGCTGCAACGAGTCGCAGGAGTTGGCCGTGCGCCGGTCTTGCCAGACGATTGCATTGTGAATGGACTTTCCCGTATCGCGATCCCAAACCACCGTGGTTTCGCGTTGATTGGTGATGCCTATGCCGGCGATATCGCCCGCCGTGAGATTCGCCTGCGCCATCACCGTACGCACCGTGGCGACAACCGCCTTCCAGATCTCCTCCGGATCGTGCTCAACCTCGCCGGGCGCCGGATAAATCTGACGCAATTCCTGTTGAGCAGTAGCGAGCGGGCGTAACGCCGCATCGAATGCAGTCGCGCGCGTCGATGTCGTGCCCTGATCGATTGCGATAAGTGCGGTCGGCACCTTTAAATCCCCCAGCGCATCACAACGTCAGCCTCCACGCAGCGAGGTGATGAATCGTTCGATCTCCGCGCAATCCTCTGGAGTCGCTTTTAGCCCGAGTTTACTGCGCCGCCAGAGTACGTCATCGGCACTCTGCGCCCATTCGTTCTCCACCAGATAGCGCACTTCGGCCCCAGTAAGCTCGCCGGCGAAGCACGGTCCCAGATCTTCCATGCGCTGGGCATCCTTGAGAAATCGTTCGAGGCGGAGGCCATAGGCGTGCAAAAGGCGTCGAGCGTGCTGTTTGCCCAGAAACGGCCACCGCCGCATTGCCTCATCCACCTGGGCGTCGAACTCGTTGGGGGCAAACTCCCCGCCCGGAAGTCTCGACCCGGCAGTCCAGGGCGGCAGCGCCTCGAAGTAGTGGCCGATCCGCGCCATCGCATGTTCCGCCAGTTTGCGGTGCGTGGTGATCTTGCCGCCATAAACCGTGAGCAGAGGTGCTTCGTCATCGCGCTGGTCGAGCACAAGTTCGTAGTCTCGAGTCACGTCCTCCGGCTTATCAGCGCCGTCGTCGTAGAGAGCTCGTACGCCTGCGTACGACCACACCAATTCATCGGGCGTAACGCTTTCGCGAAAATAAAGATTCACTGCGTCGCAGAGATATTTGATCTCTTCGGAATCGGGCGCCGGAGAATTCAGGTCGCCGACAAAGCTTTCATCAGTCGTGCCAATCAGGGTGAAGTCGTCTGCAAAGGGCAAAGCAAACACCACGCGCCGGTCCGGAACCTCCAGGATGTAGCCATAGTCGTGCTCGAAGCGGCGGCGCACGACAATATGGCTGCCTTTGATCAGCCGGACCGGCCGAGGCAACGGTTGGCGGATTACGGTCTCCGCAATCTCGCCAATCCACGGTCCGGCAGCATTGACCAAAACGCGTGCGGTTTTCACATCGCGGCGCCCGCGGGCGCTGAGTATCAGCTCCCAATCTTGCCTGCGCTCCGCGCGAGTGCACCGGGTTCGCGTGCGGATGACGGCGCCATGCTCGGCAGCATCGAGCGCATTCAGGGCCACCAGCCGCGAATCGTCGACTCGACAATCGGAATATTCAAAACCGTAATGGAAGTCCCGCTTGAGCGGATGGCCAGCCACATGATGCGTCAAGTCTACAACGCGCGAGGGCGGCAACAGTTTACGCGCGCCCAAAACGTCATAAAGAAATAGCCCGAAGCGCAGCAAAAGCGGCGAGCGAAGCCCGGGCAATGGCGGGAGCATAAAGCGCAGGGGCCGGACGACGTGCGGCGCCATGCGCATCAGGACTTCGCGCTCGTTCAGCGCCTCACGCACCAGGCGAAAGGCGCCATGCTCGAGATAACGCAACCCACCGTGGATCAACTTGCTCGAAGCCGATGAGGTGCCGGAGCCGAGATCGTTCATTTCGACCAGGAGCACGCTCAAGCCACGGCCGGCGGCGTCTCGGGCAAGCCCCGTTCCGTTGATGCCGCCGCCGATGATGGCGAGGTCGAAGTCGGCCATTGTCTGATGATTCGCTTTGACCTGCAGAATGAGCGGCTTACGCGTTGCACTCAAGAACCGGTTGAGATTAACTCCGATTTACAGCGCAAATCCCTGGCGCAATTGCAAAATGCCCGCCGCGAAGCCATATCCAGTAAAGAACTGATGCTTGCCGTTCGCTTTTCGCATGCGCCACGGAACCTAAACCAGCCCCGATGCCCTCGCCCCGCCTGCTCGTCGTCGAAGGAAACTCCCCGCAGACCATGGCCGACCACGTGGCCGTCGGTGGCACCGCGGCAAGCAAGGGATATTCAGACCTGCTGCGTGAGCTCCTTCCGGGCGCAGTCGTGGACATCTGTTACCCAGGCGACCCGGCCGCACTCTTGCCCGATGGCGCGTCGCTCGAAGGCTATGACGGCATCACGATCACGGGTTCAAGCCTCCACGTCTACAATGCCGGTCCGGAAGTGATGCGGCAGATCGATATGGTGCGTGCTGCCCTCAAGACTGGAACCCCCCTGTTCGGGTCATGCTGGGGTTTGCAGGTGATCACCGCGGCCGCGGGCGGGAGCGTGCGCAAAAATCCGAAAGGCCGCGAAATCGGGTTCGGTCGCGGAATTCGCCTGACGGAGGCGGGCCGCAAACACCCGATGTACGCCGGCAAGCTTGACGTATTTAACGCGCCAACCGTCCATCTCGACGAGGTCGAAGCACTGGCACCCGGGACCACCGTCCTCGCAACCAACGCGGTATCAGATGTGCAGAGCGCTGAAATCCGAACGAATGGTTCGATCGCCTGGGCCGTGCAATATCATCCGGAATATCCACTACGTGAGGTTGCTGCGATCGTGCGACGCATCGGGACGCGGCTGATCGAAGAAGGCTTTTTCGCCGATGAGACGGATATCAAAATCTTCGCGAGCGACCTTGATACACTTGACCGCGATCCCAGCTGCAAGCGGCTGTCATGGCGACATGGTGTCAGCAAAAATGTCCTCGACAAGCGGCTTCGGGTCAGTGAGGTGGCGAACTGGATCGAATTCCAGGTACTTCCAACTCGCGTGAAGCGGGGACGAGGCTAGCACGAAGGGTTGTCAGATGGATTATTCCGGCAAGCACATCGTCATCACCGGCGGCACCGGCGCTCTCGGAACCGCGGTCGTGAGCGCGCTGGTCGCCGCTGGCGCAACTTGCACTGTGCCTTATGTCCACGAAAGCGAAGCGCAACGGTTTCCCGTGCGCGGCGAGCCGAATGTGACCTTGATTGCGGTGTCCGACCTCGCTGATGAGGCACAGGTCGCAAAACTCTATGCGGGCATAAAGCCCTGGGCTTCGATCCATATCGCTGGCGGTTTCGCCGCCGGCAAGGTCGCGGACACCGACAAGACGGCTCTCATGGCGCAGATCGACAGCAACCTCACTTCCTGTTTTCTTTGCTGCCGCGCCGCGGTGAACGCAATGGTCGCCAGCGGCCAAGGTGGGCGCATCGTCAACGTCGCAGCGCGGCCCGCGCTGGAATGGCGCAGCGGCGCCGGCATGACGGCCTATACTGTCGCCAAGACGGGCGTTGCAGCACTCACGGCAGCGCTTGCCGAAGAAGTTGCCAAAGACGGCATCTTGGTCAACGCCGTTGCACCCTCGACCATGGATACGCCCGCCAATCGCAAGGCAATGCCGAAGGCCAATTTCGACGCATGGCCAAAGGTCGAGGAGGTCGCGGCAACGATCCTGTTTCTCGCCTCTTCCGATAACAAGGTTACACGCGGCGGCATTGTGCCGGTGTATGGAAAATCCTAACCGGCGATCGGGACTAGCTCGAGCGGTGCACGCAACAAACGTTGCACGGTACCGGAGGCGACGACGGTGCGGCCTTCCGCATAGGCCTCGTGGTTCTTTTCAATATCGTCGAGTTCGTACAGATAGTTCACCATCAGCCCATAAGCCTGCGCCATTGCGCGTTCCGAAGTATCAGCGAGCCAATTGATGCGTTCGAGGCGGGCGCCGTTTCCCAAGTGAAAGCGCGCAACGGAATCGACGGGAGCACCGCGTTTGTTGCGTGCACGTAAAAAATAATACGCCGCCGCACGCATGACGATGTCCTGGAGTTGCGACGCCGTGTCTTCGTTCGTCCACCAGCCGGGCCGATCGAGCGCAACAAGAATGGCTTTATCCGCCTCCGTGAGCGCCGCAGACTTCTCCTCGGCCCTTTCGTGCGTAAGCCAGCTGACGAAATTCATGACCGGCGATAGTGTCACGTATGTCGAAAGCTTGGGCATTTCGCGGCTCAATTCTTCGACAACTTGCTTGATCAGGAAGCTGCCGAACGAAACGCCGGTCAGGCCGCGCTGGCAATTGGAAATCGAATAGAACGTGGCGGTGCGGGCCTTATCGGTCTCAGCGATCTCACGGTCCTTCGCAAGGATTGGAGCGATCGCCGCCGGGATGTCGCGGGTTAGCGCGATCTCAACGAAAATGAGCGGATCGTCCACCAGCGCTGGATGGAAGAAAGCGAAACAGCGCCGGTCAGGCGGATCAATACGCCGGCGCAGGTCTTCCCAATCATGGATCTCATGTACCGCTTCGTAACGAATAATTTTTTCCAGGACAATCGCAGGTGTCGACCAGTCAATGCTCCGCAGCACCAGAAAGCCGCGGTTGAACCAGGACGAGAACAGGTGGACAAAATCATCGTCGACGGCGCGCAAATCTTCGCGATGATCGAGCGAGTCCATCAATTGCTCGCGCATGCGTACCAATGCGGCGGTACCGCCCGGTGCCAGATTAAGCCTGCGGAACAGTTCCTGCCGGCGCGGCTCGGAGGCGACATGTACTTCGCCGGCGGTCACATCGGACGGGCTCGCGCGCCAGGCGTCTATCGCCGCGTCCATGTGTGCGGTGTCGGTGCCATAGCGCTGTGCGAGCGCCTCGAAAAAGGCAATACGCGGGCCGGTCGTGAGTGTGGCGTAACGACTAAGAATTTCGCGCGCCAACGCGACCCCCGAGGCCTCGCCCCGGCCCGATAACAAATCCTCGCACAACTCAACAAGACTTTCGGAACGGGCGGACGCGTCGCCGCGACGGTCGCCCGCGAGCAGCGCGCGGCCGCGCTCGGAAATGGTTTGCAGTAGCTCGCCGAAAAACGAGGTGTTCATTTAGGCCCTATGGCAACGCCCAGCAATTGATCAGGCAACCATGTGGCGATTTCTGGGAAGACGCACAAGATCACGATCGCCAGCATCATACAAATGACATACGGCAGCGTACCCCACATCACCTGCGCCAGCGGTACATCGGGCGCGATGGCGTTGACGATGTAGATATTGAGTCCAACCGGCGGGTGGATCAAGCCGATTTCCATATTGATGGTCAGGATTACGCCAAACCAGACCGGATCAAAGCCCGCTGCCGTAATAATGGGCAGCAGGATCGGGCTGGTCATCAAAATGATCGCCGCCGGCGGAATGAAGAACCCGCAGACCAGCAAGAAGATGTTGATGAGGAACATCAACACCCATTTGTTGGCATGCAGATCTGCAATCCCCTGCGCCAGCGTCTGGGTGAGATAAAGCGACGTGAGCATGTAACCAAACAATACCGCTGTGGCGATGATGGTCAGGATCATTACCGACTCGCGCATTGTATCGCGCAGAATCAGCCAGATCTGATCGACCTTCCAAAGACGATAAATCAAGACGGCCAGGAACATGCACAGAGCCGCGCCGACACCCGCCGCTTCCGACGGTGTCGCAACGCCGCCGTATAGCGCATACATCACGCCGACAATGATGAAGATGAACGGCGCGATCTTTGGGATCGATTGAAATTTTTCCTTCCACGAATAGCGGAAATCGACGGCATGCGAGCGAAACCCGCGCTTCCAGATGATGAAGACGCTCCACAGCATGAAGAGACCGGTGAGCATCAGTCCCGGCATGACGCCAGCGATAAACAGGCGACCGATCGATGTCTCGGTCGCAATGCCATAAAGAATAAAGGTGACGGAGGGCGGGATCAGAATGCCGAGCGTGCCGCCGGCGCAAATCGAACCGGTCGCAACATCATCCGGGTAACCCCGGCGGCGCATCTCCGGAATGCCCATTTTCCCGATCGCCGCACAGCAAGCCGGCGATGATCCGGTGAGGGCTGCGAAAATAGCGCAAGCTCCGAGATTCGAAATGACAAGACCACCGGGCAATCGATAGAGCCAGCGGTCGAGCGCCTCGTAAAGATCTTTGCCGGCCGGCGAAGAACCAATCGCCGCCCCCATCATCACAAACATCGGAATTGCAACGAGCGTGAATTCATCAAGCCCGGACCAGAACGTTTCGGCGACGACATGCAGAGCGTCAAAGCCCTGGAAGAGAACCAGGAACGCGATCGCAATCGCGCCGAGCCCGAAAGCGACTGGGATGCCGGATACCAGCATCAGCAACGTGACAATAAGAACAAGCGCCCCTTGAGTGGTCGGGCTCATGGCGCGCCTCCCAGCAACTCTTCCGCCTGCGCCCGGGCCACATCCTCAGCGGCTTGCTGGTCCTTGATGCCGAATGGCGGCGTGCGTCCTGTCACCAGAGCAAGCAAATCGGCGAAATATTGGAGGATAAGGAGTCCGAGCCCAATCGGCATCGACAGGTAGGGAATCCAAAGCCGCGCGCGCCATACCGTGTTGGAGAGCCAACGCTCCGAGTAGGCTTCGTACCAATAGACCGTGCAGAGGGTGAAAATGACGATGCAAAAAGCCAGCGCCAACAGCATCGTGAATAGCGCAAGCCAATAGCGAAAACGCGGACCGGAATGTAGCGGCAGAATATCGACGTTAACGTGCCCGCGCGTCATCAGTACGTAAGCACTGCCGACGAAAGTTGCGCCGACAATACAGTATGTCACCACGTCGATCTGCCAAATCGTGGTCCGATTCAAAATATAGCGCTCAACCACAATGTCACAAATTACGAGCACCGCAGCAGCGATGAGAAAAGCCGCAAATACTCCCGACACGCGCGACAGGAATGCTACAGCCCGAATGTAAGTGTTCATGGGCTTGTCTTTTTCAGTATGTTCCGGAGGTCCAAATCTCGCACGCGCTGAGCGCACCTAGAGGACTGGCCGGCGAACTATGCGTCCGCCGGCCACGGATGCAACTATTTCACTGAGAGAGCTTCGTCGATCAATTTCTGGCCGTTGGGTACATCCTTGGCAAATTGTGCATAAGAGCTCTTTTTTGCCACGTCGAGCCAGGCCTGATAGTCGGCGTCGCTCAAGGTAACGACTTTTGCCTTGTGGTCTTCAAAGGCCTTGACCGCATCCTGATTGATCGCGTCCGCTTTACTTTCGAAATAGGCCTGCGCCTTTTTGCCCGCAGCGATCAGAACGTCCTGCTGTTGCTTGTTGAGTTTGTCGAAGCTCTTTTTTGACATCAGCATCGGCTGATACATAAACCACAACGCGTTGTTGCCAGGCGCTGTCAGGCAGTCCGCCACCTCATAGAGCCGCATCGATGCGAAGGTCGAAAGGCTCGTGTCGGTTGCGTTGACGACGCCGGTTTGGAACGCGTTGTAAATTTCATTCGACGGCGGGCTCACAATGCTCGCACCGGCGCTTTCCCACATGCCGGCGAAGGTCGGGCCCGCAGCGCGGAATTTGCGGCCTTTAAGATCGTCGGGCTTCAAAATGCAGCCGTCCTTGGAAGCCATGCCACCTGCGAACCAGGCGTCGGAAAGGACAATCACTCCACGCTTTTCGATTTCGGCTCGAATATCCTTCATGAACTGCGAATCGTTGATGCGTTTCGCCCGCTCCTGGCTGCGGATCAGGCCCGGCATCAGCGTTGCGCTGAATACGGGAATTTTTCCGCTCGCATAGTCGAGCGGGAAGAGCGTGATGTCGAGTTGTCCGTTGGCCGTAGCATTCCACTGGTCATTTGGCTTAAACAGTGATGCGCCGGGATAAACCTGAATTTCCAGGCCGACATTGGCGTCCTTGGCTTCCTTTGCAATCATCTGCACCATGTCGTCACGAACGTCGCCCTTGCCGCCCGGGAATTGGTGCGACGCCTTTAGTGTCACTTGCGCGTGCGCGGACGCCGACAGCACAAGCAACGCACCCGCTGCGGCAAAGTAAGTCGAGATTTTCCTCATTTTGCGTTCCTCCGTGGGGATTTTTTCTGGCGGCGGAGTTCTCCACCGCGTTTGGTCGCTAGCAGAACGATAACCAAGTACCCCTCGTCGCCCCCTTTTCACATTAACCGCCGGTGCGACGGCGCGCCATAGGCCCGACGATAAATTCATCTCTAACCGCATGCGACCAAAAGACAATTCGGGCTATGGCCAGCATGCGCCGATGACCTTATAACCCCCGGCATCGCTACTCATTCCGCATACTTCCGGGGAGTTTCCATACATGCCGAAGCCGTTGGCGGGCCTCCGCGTCCTCGAACTTGCCCGCATATTGGCCGGGCCCTGGGCCGGCCAGATACTGGCCGATCTTGGCGCCGACGTTATTAAAGTCGAGCGCAAGGGAACTGGTGACGACACCCGTGGCTGGGGTCCGCCTTTTGTAGAAGGCACGGACGGCAATCACATCGGGTCTGCCTATTTTCATTCCGCAAACCGGGGCAAGCGATCAATCGAGATGGACTTCGAGAGTGATGAAGGCCGGCGCATCGTACGCAAGCTGGCCGCGCGTTCGGATGTGCTGATCGAAAATTTCAAAGTTGGTGGTCTCGCAAAATTCGGACTCGATTACAAAAGTCTCGCGCCCGAATGCCCACGATTGATCTATTGTTCGGTGACGGGTTTTGGACAAGACGGCCCGTATGCCAAACGCGCCGGCTACGACCTGATGGCGCAGGGCATGGGCGGCATCATGGATCTGACGGGCATGGCAGACGGCGAGCCGACCCGCATCGGCATCCCGGTGTCCGATATCTTCACCGGTGTCTATGCCGTCGTCGGGATATTGGCTGCGCTGGCGCAACGCGAGAAGACCGGCAAGGGCAGCAACGTCGACACCGCCCTGGTCGATTCCACTGTTGCTGTGCTGTCGAACCAGGCGATGAACTACCTGGTGTCGGGCAATGTGCCGAAACGCATCGGCAATGCGCACGCCAATATCGTCCCCTATCAGGTTTTTCCGGTGGCCGACGGACATGTGATCGTCGCTACCGGCAATGACAATCAGTACGTCAAGTTCTGTAACGTCCTGGGCGCGCCTGAGCTCGCGCAAAATCCGGCTTACAAAGACAATGTCGGAAGGCTAAAGCACCGCGAGGCGCTGATTGCAAAATTGTCGGCGCTCACGGCGCGCATAAAACGCAATGAACTGCTCGACAAGCTCGAGGCCCAGCAGGTGCCGGCCGGTCCAATCAACGCTCTCGATCAGGTGTTCAGCGATCCGCAGGTGATCCACCGCGGCATGAAACTGGAATTGCCCAGCAGTGCCGCCAAGGACGGCACAATTCCAGGCGTACGCACGCCGATCGTCATCGATGGCTGGAAGGCGGCATCCGAAAACCCCTCGCCGCGTCTTGGCCAGCACACAGCCGAAATCCTGCGCGAGATTGGAGAAGGCTGATCACAGCACCAGCCTTTAACTGACTGCGGTCGGCGCCAGCGCTTCGATATCGGTTGCCACGTCGATGACGGCAGGACGCTTTTCAGCGATCGCCCGCGCCAGGGCCGGCGCAAATTCGCTGGCATGCTCAACGCGAATGCCGAGCGCGCCCATATCCTCGGCGAGCTTGGCAAAATTCATCGGATTATAGATCCACAATTCACGCGCCTTGGCGGTCTGCTCGCCGCCATAAGCCCGGTCAAAACCTCGCTTCGATTGATTGCCGCCACCATTGTTGTTGACGACGGTGACCGACGCGAGGTTCCAGCGCACCGCCGTTTCGACCTCGCCGATGTGATACCAAAAACCGGCATCGCCCGTGAAAACCACTACCGGACGCTCGGGGCATGCCGCCTTCGCGCCCATACCAGCCGGAAATGCCCAGCCGAGGTGACCGGCGCTGCGCATGTAACTTTGCGTCGGCGTGCGCAGATCGTACATGCCTCCCATCCACATGCCGGCATGTCCGGTGTCGACGACGACAATGGCGTCGTCGGGAACGTGTTTGGTCAGATCGCCGCAAATACGCGCCGGATGGATTGGCACCGCGTCCGATTCCAGCGCCGGGTTGTATTTGGCATACCATTCGGCGCGCAGATCCGAGATCTCCTTGATCCAGGCCACACGTTTTGTCGCGCTGGATTTATCGATCTGGCCGAGCATGCGCACGACCACATTTCTGGCGTCGCCCAATACACTTGCCAGCAGCGGATAATTGCGTCCGAGCCCTTCCGGGTCGATGTCGATCTGGATTGCGGGCGTACCGATCTTCGGCACCGCCCAAAAATGAGTTGTCATGCCACCGGTTTCAGAACCGATGAAGCAAACCAGGTCGGCGCGATTCACCGCACGATTGGCACATTCGCGGGAATAGCTTCCAACCACACCCACCGAAAGCGGATGCGTACCCGGGATGATATCCTTGCCGTTCAGCGACGTTGCGATCGGGATTTGCAGGGCCTCGGCAAGCGCGACCAGTTCCCTTCCCGCACCCGAGACACGTGCACCGCCCCCCGCAATGATGATCGGGCGTTCGGCTTTTTGCAGCAGCTCGAGCGCAGCCTTCACGTGCGCGGACTCCGGCTCAGGACGGAACGGCGGCACGCGAGAGAACTGCGTCTCCACCAATGCTTCCATTTCGGCTTCGTCGAGGTCCAGCTGTCCTTCGTTGCCCCGGAATTGCAGATGCACGGGCCCTGGCACACCGGTCGTCGCAGTGCGGAAGGCCTGCCGCACCATGTCCGGTATGCGTCCAACGTCGTCAATCGTGACGTTCATCTTCGTCACCGGCTCGAAGGCCGGGACGTCATCGATTTCCTGATAGACTTTGCGGAACTTCGTTTTCGGGTCGCGGCCGCCCGTCATCGCGATCACCGGCGAATGGGCCAGGTACGCATCGCGCAGGCCCGCGGCGAGATTGAGCGCGCCGATCACCTGGGCCATGCAAATCCCTGGCTTGCCCGACGCCCGCGCATAGCCGTCCGCCATGTAAGCCGCGGATTTCTCCCCGTGACAATGCACGCGCGCGATAGTCGTACGCCGTTCCATCTCGGCAAACGTGCGCCGCAGAACTGCCGGCACCATGAACACATGGGTGACGCCATAACCTGCCAACATGTCGGCAAGAACTTCGGCGCCGATGCGTTTTGTGTTGTGTCCGACAGTCGCCATGATCAGCTACGACCTTTCACTCAGGGATAAATTTCATCGCTACGCCATTAATGCAGTAGCGCAGGCCGGTCGGAGGTGGTCCGTCGGCGAAAACGTGGCCAAGATGGCTGCCGCAGCGGCTGCAATTAACCTCTGTACGTATCATGCCGTGGCTGCGGTCCTCGATAGACTCAACAGCTCCGGGCACCGGATCGTTGAAGCTCGGCCAGCCCGTGCCGCTTTCGAATTTCTTTTTCGAGGCGAACAAAGCCTGGTCGCAACCGGCGCAGATGAATGTGCCAGAGCGCTTCTCATAGTTGAGCGCGCAACTTCCGGGCATTTCGGTGCCGTGCTCGCGCATGATTTGGTACTGCTCCGGTGTAAGCAGCTTGCGCCATTCGGCCTCGGTGTGCGTGACTGCGTATTGCTTTGCCATCTTTGCCGCTCCTCCCTCAAAGTCATTCCGGGGCGGATCGAAAGTGCGAACCCGGAATCCAGAAAGATCCTTTGCCGCCCGTGAATCCCGGATTCGCCGCTGCGCGGCGCCACGGGATGACGGCAAAAGCCGTCATTTGATCGCCAATGGATTGATCGGCGAGCCCACCGCGCCTGTGATTGGGATGGCGGGCGCCACGAACAAAAATTCATAAACTTTGTCCTGGTCGCAATCGTCGGCGAGTTCTTTCAGATTGAATATCTCACCCATGGTCATGCCCATAATCGGGATCGTGATCCAGTGCCATGGCTGGTTGATGCCTTCTTCGCTCTCGTTCGGTCGAACCTCGCAGCCCCAGGTATCGCTCGCGAGGGCGGCAAGCTGCGTATCCTTGACAAAATCGAGAGTCTCGAATGAGAAGCCCGGCGCGTCGCCGCCAGGATAGCCATCCCAGCTTCCCACTTTTTGACAGCGCTCCATCATGCCCGTGCGCACGATGACATAGTCACCGCGCTTGAGCTCGACCTTTTGCTTTTTTGCAGCCCCGTAAAGATCGTCATTGGTGATGCCGTAGCCATCATCAAGCGCCTCGACATTCTTATACCGTGCAACATCGAGAAACACGCCGCGCCCGACCATTCTGTTCTTGGTTTTCTCGATTCCACATTTTTGCGCACCGGCCGATGTCACTTCACGGCAGTCGTAGCCATTCCACATGTAGTTTTCATAGAACACATGGCCCAGTCCGTCCCATTGCGTGCCGCATTGGAGCGGCATGGTCACCATATCGTCAGCCGCGCGGATACCACGCTTGTCGAGCACACCGGAATAGGCGTCGGTGCCCGTGCGCAGCATCGTGTGAATAGGATTGGTCCGACCCATCGACGGGTACTTGCTTTTTGCACCTTGGGGTCCCGTGTGATCGAAATTAAGAGCGAGCGAAATCACTTTGCCTTTCTTCACGAGCCGCGTGGCAGCCACGATATCCTCGGCCGTCGTGTAGTTGAGTGTGCCGACTTCGTCATTTGGGCCCCACTTACCCCAGTTTTTATACTTCTCCGCGGCATCACGCATGTCCTGACGGGTAACCTTTCGAGCCGGCATTGAATTTCCTCTACCCAAAATGGAACGACGTTGGCCGCCGGAATACACCCTGTGAAGGCGGGCGATGCAAGCCCTACTGGCAAGAGACCCGCGCAATGCTACGATGAAAAAAAGGGAGGAAACGATGCACAGGCTGTTTCGCCATCTGGCGACTGGCATCTTGTTGTTCGGCGCGCTGTCGGTCTCGGCCATCGTCCCCAGTATTGCCCATGCGCAGGACACCACTGGTTATCCCGCGCGCCCGGTCAAGATCATCGTTCCATTTGCACCGGCAGGACCTACCGACGTCATGGCGCGACTGATCGCGCAAAAGCTGAGCGATAGCCTTGGCAAGCAGTTCTATGTCGAAAATCACCCGGGTGCCGGCGGAAATCTCGGGATGGCTTTGGTAGCCAATGCGCCACCCGACGGTTACACGCTGCTGCTGGTCAGCTCCAGCGTCGTCGTCAATCCGAGCCTGTATGAAAAAGTGCCCTATGATGTCTACAAAAGTCTCGCGCCGATAACGCTCGCTGGATCAAGTCCAAACATTTTGGTCGTCCATCCGTCGGTGCCGGCGAAGGACGTAAAAGAACTCATTGCCTACGTTCATGCCAATCCTGGTAAAGTGAGCTTCGCGTCCCCGGGTTTCGGAACTACGGCAAGCCTCGCCGCGGAGAGCTTCAAATACGCGCTCAAGCTCGACATCCAGCCTGTCCCGTTCAACGGCGCGGGCCCGGCCCTCAACGCTGTTGTTGCCGGGCAAGTGCAAATCGGTTTCATGGCGCTCCCACCGGTCATTCCGCATTTGAAAGCCGGAACCTTGCGCGCGCTTGCGTTAACGACGGAAAAACGCGTCGCCGCAGCACCCGATGTGCCGACCATGGCCGAAGCGGGCGTCCCGGGCGATCAGATCTCCGATGTGATGCAGGCCGTCTTCGCGCCGGCGGGCACGTCGAAACCGATCATCGATCTGTTGCAGAAGGAAATCGCCAAAGCAGTGGCTGCGCCTGACGTCAAATCGAAGCTCGACTCGCTCGGCTTCGAGCCCATCGCCGATACGCCCGAGCATTTCGCCGCGCGCATCAAGATAGAAGTACCGAAATGGGCAAAGGTGATCGAAGCAGCCAAGATCGAAAAAGTGAAATAAATAAAACAGTTCGTTTGGGGAGAAATCCATGAAACTCGCAATGCATATCCTCGCACTGACCGCAGCCATGATCGCCGGCAGTGCAGCCCAGGCCGCAGGTTATCCCGATCATCCGGTGAAGGTCGTTGTGCCATTTGCGGCCGGCGGACCGACCGACGTGATGGCACGACTGATCGGGCAAAAACTGTCGGAAAAACTCGGGCAACAATTCTATATCGAGAACATTGGCGGCGCCGGCGGCAATATCGGTACCCTCAATGTCGCGCGATCGGCGGGCGACGGCTACACGCTCCTGATGGCCTCCTCGAGTTATGTCGTGAACCCGAGCCTGTACAAAAATTGTCCGTATGATCCGTTCAAGGACTTCGTTCCGATCACCCTTGCGGCTATCACTCCAAATATCTTGATCGTCCATCCTTCAGTCCAGGCAAAGACTGCGAAGGAATTGATTGAGGTGATCAAGGCCAATCCCAACAAGTTCACGTTCGCGTCGCCCGGTCTCGGCACCACACCGGACCTCGCCAGCGACCTGTTCAAAGCCACGTATCATCTCGATTTCGCCATTGCGCCTTATAAAGGCGGCGGCCCGGCAGCGCAGGCCGTTTTGGCCAATGAAGTGCCCGCGTCGTTTGTCGCCATGACGCCGACGACGCAGCTGGTGCTCACGGGCAAGCTGCGCGCGCTTGCGGTCACGACCAGGAAACGCTCCACGGCACTGCCGGATGTGCCAACCCTTGCGGAAGCGGGCATCACCGGGCAGGAATCCGAAACAATGCAAGGCATCTTCGCACCAAAAGGAACGCCGAAGGAGATCGTCGACCTCTTGCAGAAAGAAATCGCGGCGATCGTCACGAATCCCGACATGAAGGCGAAGATGGCGCCGCTCGGCTTCGAGCCGGATGGCGGCTCGTCTGCCGAGTTTGCCGCTTACATCAAGGCAGAAGTCGAAAAGTGGAGCAAGGTCATCAAGGACGCCAACATTCCGCAGATCCAGTAGTTTAAGGCGTCACCCCGCGCGATGCGTATCGTCGATATTCGAGAGACGGCGATTCCGCTCAAATCGACGCTCGCCAATTCGAGCTTCGATTTCACCGAAATGACGACATCGGTGGTCGCCGTGATCACCGACGTCGTTCGTCACGGGAAGCCGATTTGCGGCTTTGCTTTCAACTCTACCGGCCGCTACGCCTGCGGCGCGCAAATGCGCGCACGGTTTATTCCACGTATTCTTGCTGCCGACCCCGCCACGCTTATCGACAGCAGTGGAGAGAATCTCGATCCGGAAACAATCTTCGCCTGCATGATGCGCCGGGAAAAAGCCGGCGGCCACTCCGAACGCTCGATTGCTATCGGCACCATCGAAGTCGCACTATGGGACGCCATCGCCAAAATCGCCGACAAGCCGCTGCATGCCTTGCTGGCCGAGCGCTTCAGCAAGGGCAAAGTGATCGACAAGGTCTTTTGTTACGTCGGCGGCGGCTGGTATTGGCCGGGGCAAACGATCAAAGACCTACAGGACGAAATGCGTCGTCACCTCGGAGCCGGCTACACCATGGTGAAGATGAAAGTCGGCGGCTTGCCGTTGGATCAGGACTTGCGCCGGCTGGAGGCCGTGCTCGAAGTTGTCGGCTCGGGCGAGCATCTCGCGGTCGATGCCAATTGCAAATTCGATCGCAACGAAGCCTTGAGCTACGCCAGGGCGCTCGCACCATTCAAGCTGCGCTGGTTCGAGGAGCCTTGCGATCCGCTGGATTTTGCGTTGTTCGCGGAGCTTGCAAGCATCTACCAACCACCGCTCGCCACCGGTGAAAACCTTTATTCGACCCAGGACGTCGAGAACCTGGTGCGCTTTGGAGGCTTCCGCCCCGGACGGGATATTATCCAGATTGATCCGCCGCAGGCCTATGGCATCGGGCAATATGCCAAAACGGTCGAGATGCTCTCGCGCCACGGCTGGCCGCGCACGTTGCTGTTTCCCCATGGCGGCAACCAGATGTCGCTCGCCATTGCGGGCGGCTTCGGCCTTGGTGGCGCGGAATCATACCCCGGCGTGTTTGGTGATTTCGGCGGCTTTGCCGACGATGCCCGCATCGAACGCGGCGCGATTTCGCTGTCTGACCGGCCTGGCATCGGCTTCGAGGGCCAGGCCAGGCTCTTCCGCATCATGCAGGAACTGGCGGGGCTTTAGCCCGCTATTCCGCGCCTTCCAGCGCCGCCGGAATCTCAATTGGTGCTTTGGGACCGCGCAGACGAACGTAGATTTGCAGTCCGATCAACAGCACGCACAGGAAGATGAACACCGCGCTGATCGGACGCTCGACGAACACAAGGATGTCACCGCGTGAAATCAACATGGCCCGCCGGAAGTTCTCCTCGAAGCGCGGCCCCAGCACAAAGCCCAGCAATATCGGCGCCGGGTGGAAGCCAAGCCGCAGCAGCACATAACCCAAAATACCGATGACGACGGTCTCGCCGACCTGGAACATGTCGTTGTTGGCGGCATAGACGCCGATGCTCACGAAGAACAGCGCGCTCGGATAGAGGTACTTGTAGGGGATCGTCAGCAGCTTCACCCAGATTCCGATCAACGGCACGTTGAGCAGAACGAGCATGATGTTGCCAATCCAGAAGCTGGCGACGAGGCCCCAGAAAATATCTGGGTGCTCTTTGATCAGCTGCGGACCAGGGACGATGCCCTGAATCATCAGCGCGCCGAGCAGCAGCGCCATCACCGCATCACCCGGAATGCCGAGACTCATGGTGGGGATGAAGTCGCCCTGCACCGAGGAATGCGTTGAGGCTTCCGGCGCGATCACGCCTTCGATCAAGCCGGTGCCAAACTTTTCCGGGTGTTTCGAGATTTTCTTTTCCGTTGCATAGGCAACGAATGAAGCGATCGTTGGGCCGGTGCCGGGAATGAGCGCGCAAAGACTGCCGACCAGCGTACCGCGGAACATCGGCGCGATCGCCTGCTTCACATCAGCTTTGGTCGGGCGCATGTCACGCAGGCGCACGTTCGTATATGCGGTATTGATCTGCGACACCTGGTTGACGCTGTTCATGAACTCGGCGATGCCGAACAGACCAAGTGCGAGCGCCACCAGCTCAATGCCATCATCAAGATGGGTCATTCCGAATGTGTAGCGCTCGGCGCCGGTCTCGAGATCGGTGCCGACGATGCCGAGCATCAAACCAAGCACTGTCATCGCCACGCCTTTGAGCGGCGAGCCGCGCGCCAGTGTCGAGCCGGCTAACAACCCGAGCAGCATCAACGAGCAAATTTCAGCCGGCCCGAATTGCAGTGCGACACGCACCAATATCGGCGACAGAAAAATCATCTCCGTGATGCCCCACGAGGCGCCCACGAACGAAGCCATCACGGTCAATCCCAGCGCAACGCCGCCCCTGCCCTGTTTCGTCATGGGGAAGCCGTCGAGACACGTCACCGCATGCGGTGGATGACACGGCAAATTGAGCAGGATCGAACAAATCGCGCCGCCGTATTGCGCACCGTACATGACACCAGCGAGCATCAGGATCGCGCCGACCGGTTTGATACCGAACGTCAGCGGGAGCAAAATCGAAATCGTCGCCAGCGGGCCCATGCCCGGCAACACGCCAACCATGTTGCCGACCAGCACGCCGATGAAGCACCACATCAGATTATGTGGCTGCAGGGCGACGCCGAACCCGTACCAGAGATCCGTAAGTGCAGTTGCGATCAAAAGCCCCTCCAGGTCAGCAACGGCATCGGCACCTGCAACAGATATGAAAACAACCCAACGCCAAAAATAGTCACGACCGCCGCCAAAATAAGTGAACTTTTAAGTGTCGCCGCGCGATCGCCGAGCGCGGACACAAATACGCAAGCAAAAATGCCGGGGATCAGCCCGAAGTAACTGCCGAACAGGATGAAAGACAGCGGCCCGGCAAGGATGCACGCCCAGCCGAGCCACTCCGGATGCTCAGGCAAAATACGTTCATCCTCGCCCTCAGGCGTGGTGAGCGAAGTTCCCGCGATCGCAATTCCGAGACAAATCAGAATGATGCCGAGCGCCGTCGGCAGAAAGCCCGGGCCCATATGCATCAAGGTGCCGAGGCGATACCCCGGCCCTTTCAGGGCCATCACCAGACCGAAAAAGATGACCAGGCCGCCTGCATAAAAATCGCGCTTTCGCACGAGATTCTGAACAAGCTGCATGACCGGGCCGCGTGCGGGGCGCAAAGATTCCTCCACGATTTTATTGTTCTAGCCGTCGCCCCGATAAGGATTAGGACGGCTAGGAGCTACAATCAATCCCCGTGCACCGCAATGCGGAATGGGCCATTTTCAGCGGCCTGTGCCCGTACCGGCCCCGGTAAAACCTTTGTAAACGTTGCGGGGCCATACTTCGAGGTAACGCGGTTGCGGGACTTCCGTTCGCAATGTCAGGCACCAAAATGCGCTCCTAGCGGAGCCCACTCACACAACTCGGCAGGGCTGACGCTGTCATTTTACTCGATGCTGATCTGCATGGGAACCGCGTCGTCTCGCCTTATCGTAGTCTTCGCTGGGAAACACTGGTTGATGATTTTATAGCGGCAGTGGGCTCGACAGAATTGCCCGAGCGCACCCCGTCGGAGAACTCCGTGCAGCTTAATGCATTCGACGATCGTGCCAAAAGTTTGATGCGAGCATAGTCCCAATGAAAAAAAATTTTCAAGGAACCAGCAGGCTCTACTTAAGCACGACAATTACAGTATTTGCTGTTTGCTATACCGGCCTAATTTTGCTTCCCGGTTTTTCTTTGCTGCAAGATCCAGATACATTCTGGCATATCCGTACCGGACAATGGATTCTTGATCACGCGCAATTTCCCACCGCCGACGTTTTTTCTTATACGGCGAATGGAAAAGCCTGGATATCTACTGAATGGATTCCGCAGATTATTTTTGCCATTGCCTACAAATTTGGCGGCTGGCGTGCAGTAGTCGTTGTAACTGCCATGTGCGCTGCCGTGGCCATTTCAATATTGGGCCTGTACCTGGTGCGCTGGCTTCGGTTTTCCGTTGTAATCGGTTGGACTGCACTGACAATGATGGCAATTGGTCCGCATTTATTGGCGAGGCCGCATATTTTTTCGTACGTACTCATGGCAATTTGGATGATCAATTTGCTTGATGCGTATGATGATGATTCCAGCTTGCCGCCGTGGCGCACCCTCGTGCCCTTGATCGTTCTTTGGGCCAATATTCACGGCAGTTTTACGTTTGGCTTAGCGTTATTAGGTATTTTTGCTGCGGTTCTCTTTATACAAAATATTGCTCGTCGCAACTATGCTGAATGCCGGCATCTAGTCCTTACGGTGTGCATTGTGAGCGCTAGTGCCCTGCTGACACCCTACGGAATCTCGTCAGCCTTCATGACTTTAGAAGTATTGGATTTGAAATATACAATTCCACAGATTGTGGAGTTGCATGCGCCGGACTTTCAAGTCAGCAAAAATTACCTGTTTTTCTTTTCCTGCATCGTTGCGGTCGTTGCAGGTTTTGGTGTTCGGCTGAGCGGAGCCAGGTTAATTACGTTCATTTGTATGATGATTGGTGGCT
>JBATYN010000559.1:0-1668 GCA_049674125.1 Pseudolabrys sp.
GCGTTAGAATCGCCGAATTGATTCTCGCATGTCGAGGGCCGCCCACTGATGAGCAACTTCCGCTCGATTGATCGGCAGACTGGATTTTTATTGCCGCCCTCCGTGGACGAGTGGCTTCCTGAGAAGCATCTGGCGCGCTTCATTGTGGAGATGATCGACGTGCTCGATCTTCGGGCGATGAGCGGCAGTTATCGCGGCTCCGGCTCGGCATCCTATCATCCCCGGATGCTTCTCGGCATTTTGGTTTATGGCTACGCGACGGGGATGTTTTCGAGCCGCAAGCTGGAACGTGCGACCTATGACTCGGTGGCGTTCCGGTTTATTGCGGCCAACGATCATCCTGACCACGACACCATCGCGGCGTTCCGGCGGCGGTTTCTGAAAGAGATCGAAGCGCTGTTCGTTCAGGTGTTGCAGTTGGCGCACGAGATGGGCGTGCTGAAGATGGGAACGATCGGGCTCGACGGCACGAAGATCCACGCCAATGCCAGCCGACACAGCGCGCTGTCTTATGAACACGCGGGCAAGATCGAGGCGCAATTGAAGGCCGAAGTCGCCGGTCTGATGGCCAAAGCCGAGGCAGCTGATACCGCAGACATTCCCGACGGCATGTCGATACCTGAAGAACTGGCGCGGCGCGAGGAGCGCTTGTGCAAGCTTGCCGAAGCGCGCGCGAAGATCGAAGCGCATGCCAAGGAGCGCTACGCGCGCGATCTGGCGGAGCATGAAGCCAGACTCGCGGCGCGCGAGGCCAAGGTTGCGGCCACGTGCAAGAAGCCGGGCGGCAAGCCGCCGCAGCCTCCCACCGAAGGACCGCGGCCGAGCGATCAGATCAATCTTACCGACGCGGAGTCGCGCATCATGCCTGTGGCCAGCGGCGGCTTTGAGCAGTGTTATAACGCGCAGGCCGCCGTGGCGGCGGGAAGCATGCTGGTGGTTGCTGTGGATGTGGTTCAGGCGCCAAACGACAAGCAGCAGATTGAGCCTATGTTGGGCAAGATCGGCGCCTTACCCGAAGAATTGGGCGAAGTCGAAACGCTGTTGGCGGACACGGGTTATTTCAGCACGGCGAATGTTGAGGCTTGCGAGAAGGCGGGGATCGAACCGCTGATCGCCATGGGCCGTCAACCGCATCATCCACCGTTGCAAGAACGCTTCGAGACGGCGCCGCCCGCGCCAGAAAATCCGACGCCGGTCGAGGCGATGGCGCATCGGCTGAAACTGCCCGAAGGCAGGACTCTCTATGCCCTGCGCAAGCAGACCCCGGAACCGGTGTTCGGCATCATCAAAGCGGCGCTCGGGTTCCGTCAATTTTCGTTGCGCGGACTCGAAAAAGTGCGTGGCGAGTGGAGCCTTGTGACCATGGCGTGGAATATGAAGCGGATGTTCGTCCTCAACGCCGCCTGACGAAGCTCAACCGCGGTCAGAAGCAGCCCAAAACGGGCAGCCGCAAGGTCGATAGGGACCGGAAAAGCGCGCTCTAGATGCAATCGAGCGTCCGACGAACTTTCGCGCCGACAAATCCGTCGTTGGCGATCACGCCGTAAACTTCAGTCCGACAGGCTGCTAGTACCCGCTATCAAGCACAGTTGACTCGGCCGCGACGGAAAAAGAGCGTCACGCGTGGCATCGTCGTTCCGGTCGCTCAACATGGCCCGAAGGATTGAC
>JBATYN010000560.1:0-4199 GCA_049674125.1 Pseudolabrys sp.
ACGCTCAAGATCGACGAGAGCGGCAAACCGTTTCACGTGCAACAGGCGGAACAGCTAAGGCTCTACCGCGCGGCGTGGAAAGAAGCGGGCCACGCGCGCACGCCGCGGGTATCGGTCAGCCGCAGCATCTTCGCGCTCATCGATGACCGTGATCGCATGTATTTCGGCCGCGGCGACGAGAAAGACCAGATCGGTTTCCTCGGCGGCAGCGAGCGCGCGATTTTCGGCCGCAGCTACGCGGCGGAGCCGGATGTGTTGATCGCGCAGCTCAAGCAGGACGAAGCGATCGCCGAGGCCGACACGCTGCTGCTCACCGTGCCGAACCAGCTCGGCGTCGATTACAACGCCCACGTCATCGAGGCGATCCTGAAGCACGTCGCGCCCGGCCTGGGCTGGCGGTAAGGCGCGACGCGGACCACCGGTCGCCGGTGATTTCAGTGCTGCAAGATCTTCGAGAGGAACAGTTGCGCCCGCTCGCTGCGCGGCTTGCCGAAGAAGTCCGCAGTCCGCGCATCTTCAACGACCTCGCCTTTATCCATGAAAATAACGCGGTTCGCGACCTTGCGGGCAAAGCCCATTTCGTGGGTGACCACGATCATCGTCATGCCGTCTTTGGCGAGTGCCACCATGACATCGAGGACCTCCTGGATCATCTCCGGATCGAGCGCCGAAGTCGGCTCGTCGAACAGCATGGCAATCGGATCCATCGCCAGAGCGCGCGCGATGGCGACGCGCTGCTGCTGGCCGCCTGAGAGCTGACCGGGATATTTGGCGGCATGCGCCCTCAAGCCGACGCGCTCGAGAAGCTTCATGCTTTTCTCGTCAGCAGTTTTCGGCTCGCGCCCAAGCACCTTGATCTGTGCCAGCGACAGATTTTCCATGACGGAGAGGTGAGGAAACAACTCGAAATGCTGGAACACCATGCCAATGCGCGCTCGCAGCTTCGGCAACCTGGTCGTCGGGTCGCCGACCGAAACCCCGTCCACCGTGATGGTGCCTTCCTCGAACGGTTCGAGCCCGTTGACGCACTTGATCAAGGTCGACTTTCCAGAGCCCGATGGGCCGCACACCACCACGACCTCGCCTTTGGCGACCTCGCCATTGCATTTGTTGAGCACCTGCACCTTGCCGTACCATTTGCTGACATTGCTGATCGTAATCATGGAGGCTTTCTTGGACGTTGCTCAGCGGATGATGGCGATGCGGCGTTGCAGGTGGCGCACGCCGTAGGACGCGGCGAGCGAAATGATAAAATAGACGATTGCGGCGAACAGATACATCTCGACCAGGCGTCCGTCGCGCTGGGCGATCTTGGATGCCGCGCCAAGGAAGTCGGTGACCGAGATTACGTAAACCAGCGATGTATCCTGAAATAAAATGATGGTTTGCGTCAGCAGCACCGGCACCATGTTACGGAAGGCTTGCGGCAGGATGATTTCCCACATCGCAGTCCAGTAGGGCATGCCGAGCGCCTGCGCCGCCATGATCTGGCCGCGCGGTATCGACTGGATGCCGGCGCGCATGATCTCGCAGAAGTACGCGGCTTCGAACAATGTGAAGGTCACGAGCGCCGAGAGGAATGCGCCGACCTGGATTGGCCGCTCCGCACCGGTGATCCATTGCCCGATATAAGGCACCAGAAAGAAGAACCAGAAGATCACCAAAACGAGCGGCATCGAACGGATCAGGTTGACGTAAGCGCCCGCGACATGGGAGAGGCCCGGCGCGTTCGAGAGCCGCGCCAGCGCCAGCAAGGTGCCAATCACTACGCCGCCGGCGGTCGCTATCAAAGTCAACATGATGGTGAAGCGCATGCCGTCAAAAAAGAGATACGGCAGCGAGCGGATGATCACGTCCCAATCGATATTGGAGAACATGGTCAGCCCCTAATGCGCCGCTGCCGGTTGGCCCATGCTGATGAAGCCGGGCACTGCGACGCGCCGCTCGAGCCAGCGCATGCCGCTGACAACAACGATGTTGATGATGATGTAGATCAAAGTCGCGCCGGTGAAGGCCTCGAACACCTGAAAGGAAAATTCCGACATCGAGCGCGCTGCAGCCGTGAGTTCGATGAGCCCGATGGTGAGCGCCACCGAAGAATTCTTGATGATGTTGAGAAACTCCGAGCTCAGCGGCGGCAAGATGATGCGAAACGCCATTGGCAGCAGAATGTAGCGATAGGTTTGCGGCAGCGTGAGGCCCATCGCCAGGCCCGCCATCCGTTGCCCGCTGCGCAGGCTGAGAATTCCGGCTTTGACCTGCTCGGCGACGCGCGCCGAGGTGTAGAGCCCAAGACAGATTACCGCATTGTAGAACGAGGCGTTGGCCGACTGCTTGAGCCAATCGCCGATCGTTTCCGGCATAACTTCCGGCAGCACGAAGTACCACAGGAACATCTGCACCAGTAGGGGAATATTGCGGAACAATTCGACATAAGCATTGCCAAGCCGCACCAGCCACGGGACCGGCGAGGTGCGGATCACCCCAACGACCGAGCCGACCGAAAGTGCGATCGCCCAGGCGAGGAGTGACGTCGCCAGTGTCCAGCCGGCGCCGAACAACAAAAGCTGCGCGTAGGTGTAGGTGCCGTCCGGGGAAAGCTGAAAAAAGATTCCCCAGTTCCAGTGGTAGCTCATCCGTGGCCCGCCCCTTGACGCAATTGCGGCGCGGCTTTTTGGAGCCGCGCCGCGAAGTGTAGCGGTTATTTGGAGGCTATTGGTAGTCTTTGGGATCGCCGCTATCGGTCGGTTTGGCGACGACTTTCTTGAACGCGGAACCCATCGGGAGGTTGAGATTGACGCTCTTTGGCGGGATCGGCTTCAGGAACCACTTGTCGTAGATCTTGTTGATCTCGCCGCTCTTGTAAATGCCGGTCATCGCGTCATCGACGACTTTCTTGAAGGCTGGATCGTCCTTGCGCAGCATGATGCCATAAGGCTCAACCGATAAAGCGTCGGCGGATATTTCGTAATCCTTCGGCTCTTTCGATGAAGCGACCAGGCTGTAGAGCAGGATGTCGTCCATCACGAAAGCAGCAGCGCGGCCGGTTTCCACCATGAGGAAGGCCTCGGCGTGATCCTTGGCCGGCAGGATGTTGAGGCCAAGACTTTTCTCGGTATTAAGTTCGGTGATTTGCTTGATGTTGGTCGTGCCAGAGGTCGAGACCACGGTCTTGCCCTTGAGGTCTTCGAGCTTATTGAGCTTGGCGGATTTCTTCGACACGAAACGATTGGCCGTGACGAAATGGGTGATGGTGAAGGAAACCTGTTTCTGCCGGTCGAGATTGTTGGTGGTTGAGCCGCATTCGAGATCGACCGTGCCGTTTGCGATCAACGGGATACGTGTGGCGGACGTGACCGGCTGCAGTTTCACATCGAGTTTGGCGAGTTTGAGGTTCGTCTTCACCGCGTCAACGATCTTGTTGCAGAGGTCCATGGCGTAGCCGACGACCTGCTGCTTGTCGTCGTAATAAGAGAACGGCACAGATGACTCGCGATGGCCGATCGTGATCGTTCCGGTATCCTTGATTTTTTTCAGCGTGCCGTCCTGCGCGAATGCGGTCCCGGCGAGCAGGCCGGTCGCAGCAATTGTCATGATCATCGTCTTTAAACGCATCGAAACCTCCGTAAAATCCGTTCTCACCCAATGAATTCGGCGCCGTCATGATGCCGGATTGTGGCGCAACGGGACACTATCATTGTTGCGACAGTGTTGCGATGAGACGGCAAAAGAGAATTTTTGAGTAGAAACCGGCTGAAACATAAGGACAATTTGTTGGGTTGACAGGTGTGTCCAGCGGGAGCCGCGGAAGTTGAGCACAGTGATGCGAAAGCGCCGGTTGGGGAGGAAATCAGTAAGGACTCGTGCGCAGGCGGTAAGCTTGGGATGACGGCTGGGAAATTCTCACCGACCGTTTGCTTCATCGCCCTTTCGGCACAATCGCAAAATCGTACGCGCGAGGTTCGTCGCTGCCGGTGAACGAATAGTGCCACCATTCGCGGAAGTAATTCGCAAAGCCGTGCTTGCGCATCGCCGTGTTGAGCACGCCGCGCCAGCGCCGCTGTTCGGGCGCAATGGACGCGTTGGCGCCGTAGCTTTTGGTGTCGAAGCAATCAAAGCTCGTGCCCATGTCGACGCCGTCGGGGTTCCGCTCCTTCGCACCGGATATGCACGACCGATAGGGGATCGGTGCATTCTGC
>JBATYN010000561.1:0-8380 GCA_049674125.1 Pseudolabrys sp.
AGACTGGCGGCGACCCGATCAAGCTTGGCCTTGTCTCCAGCCTTAGCCAGCCCGACGGCAACGTTACGGGTGTAACCCAGGCGAGCGTAGAGGTCGCCCCGAAACGGCTGGAATTGCTGCACGAACTACTTCCCGCGGTGCGCGTCATGGCGCTCCTGATCGACCCGACCGACTCCAGCACTGCGAAAACGACAGTGAGTGAGGTGATGGCGGCCGCTCAATCTTTCGGACTACAGCTTCATGTCCTCAATGCCAGCAATGAACGGGACTTCGATGGAGTCTTTGCAAAGCTGAAGCAGCTGGGAGCCGGCGGCCTTGTGATCGCCGGCGGCCCATTTTTTGTCAGCCATCGCGAACAGCTTGCGGGGCTAACGGTTCGTCACGCCGTGCCGGTGGTTTTCCAGCATCGCGAGTTCGCTGCGGCCGGAGGTCTGTTGAGCTATGGATCGGACATTACAGAATCATACCGTCTCACTGGCATCTACACCGGCCGGATTCTCAAAGGCGAGAAACCTGCCGAACTACCGGTTCAGCAGGCCACTAAAGTCGAGCTGTTCATAAACCTCAAAACTGCCAAGGCGCTCGGCCTCAACGTCCCAAACACGCTCATTGGACGCGCCGACGAAATGATCGAATAACAAGCGGAATGTCCGCTGATGACCCAAAGCGGACATCATCGAGCTCTTCCAATATTCCTATTTGAGTCGCTACGATGCCCTTCGAAGCCGGGGGATGAGTATGAAGCGGCGCGAGTTCATTACTTTGCTTGGCCGTGTCGTGGTTGTGTGGCCGCTTGAGGCATGGGCGCAGCAGACCGCGAAAATTCCCCGGATAGGGCTTCTGTCACCATTCACTCCCGCCGATACCGCTCCCTGGTACCAGGCTTTTTTGCGCGGCCTTAGTGATCTTGGGTGGATCGACGGAAAGAATATCGCCATCGAGTACCGATATTCTGACGGGAGAAACGATCGCCTTCCGGACCTCATCGCCGATCTCGTCCGGCTCAAGGTCGATATCATCGTTACGGCCGTCACGAACGATACGTTGGCCGCCAAAAACGCGGCCAGCGGAATTCCAATCGTCATGGCGGCTGCGGGAGATCCGGTGGCGACAGGAATTGTTGCAAGTTTGGCGCGGCCTGGCGGCAACATTACCGGGCTGTCCCAAATGAACCCGGAGCTGAACGGCAAACGACTGGAGCTGCTGAGAGAAATCGCTCCTAACATTTCCTCCGTGGCCGTGCTTTTGAATCCGGATGACCCGATTTCCATACTCGGTCTGAATGAAATCGCCCTTTCGGCGCAGAAGATGAAAGTTGAAGTTCATTCGCTGGAGGTGCGGAGCACCCATGATTTGGACAAGACGTTCCAGGAGGTCGTCGCGAAGCGTATGGACGCTCTCGCGATCATGCCAAATCCAGTTTTCGTGATAAATCTCAAACCGATCGCAGACTTTGCGATACAAAACCGATTACCTTCCATGTTTCACCTGAGGGAATTCGCGAGAGTTGGCGGACTTTTGTCGTATGGCGTGGATCGTAATGACTTGTTCAGGCGTGCCGCCACCTTCGTTGATAAAATCTTGAAAGGTGCCAGCCCGGCCGATCTGCCGATCGAACAGCCGACCAAATTCGAGCTGGTGATCAACCTCAAGTCCGCCAAGGCACTCGGACTGACGGTGCCGTCGACCCTGCTGGCGAGCGCTGACGAGGTGATCGAATAAGGTTCGTCCGCTTTTGGCGCGTGGCGGACACCCGCCCGCTACGTCCTACGGTCTAATTTATCTTTTTGTAAGCAACTCAATTAGATAACCGGAAATCGGTAGCGGGGGAGGGACTCGAACCCCCGACCTCCGGATTATGATTCCGCTGCTCTAACCAGCTGAGCTACCCCGCCATTCCGTAAAACGCGCTGGAATGAGCGCGATATAGGGAGGCCGCGCAAACACTGTCAAGCACGCGGCCAGAAACCCGTTTTGCGAAATTTACTTGGGCTGGACCGACTGATCACCGCCAGGGCTGCCCGGAGGTGGGATCACAGGCATGACGCCGCCAGGTGGCGTCGGTTGCTTGATCTCCGGATCGACGTGTTCCGGCGGGCAGATCACGCCGCCCGATCGAGCAAGTTTGTCGCTGAGGTTCCCCTGCCCGTCAGCCCGTTCGACTTCGGCGTCGCCACCCTTTCCGATCGTCGTGCGCGTATCGGAATGCGCGCAAGCATTCGGATCGAGTTGTTCGGTTTTTGGTGCGACCGGTGTTTTCGCTCGCGGGGGCGCCTGCGCCACAGCGATCGCGGGTAGCAAGAGTGCCGAAATCGTCAAGCCAATAATGCGGAATTCGCGGATCATCGCACGCTCCTTTTCAGCGCACGTCCATGCAGCGCTAGCGGTATTAACGGCTAGGTATGAGCGAGAGTTCCGGCTAGGTCGCGCCCGCGAGACGCTCGAAGCGGATCAGCGAGAAATGCCCGAGCGGCGGCATCGGCCGATGTTCGACCAGCCGCACGCCGCCGTGGCGTTTCGCCCAGTCGGAAAGCCGGCCAAATCTGAATTCGGGCCGCCAGCCGAGCCGGCGTGCAATCGGCGCAAAGCAAAGTTCGAATGCCCGGCGCGGGCCTGTCTCGGCGCCAATATGGTTGACCAATACGATTTCACCGCCGGGCCGAATGACGCGCGCGAATTCATCGAGCGTGGTTTCCGGGTTGGGCACCGCCGTGATGACGAATTGCGCCACTACCACGTCGAAAAAGCGATCCGGCAGCGCCATACGCTCGGCATCCATCACCGCAAGCGCCTCAACGTTCCTGAGATTTTGGTCCGCGACACGTTCCTGCGCCTTGCGCAGCATCGGTTCTGACAGGTCGATACCCACCAGCCGGTTCTGGCGCGCGTAGTCGGGGAGCGATAGCCCCGTACCGACGCCGACTTCGAGGATGCGACCGCCGGTCGCGCCGCAAGCATGCTCCGCCGCGACGATCGCTGCGCGCCGCCCAGCCTCGAACACAGCACCGAACACCAGATCATAGACCGGCGCCCATCTCGCATAGGCGCGTTCGACGCTCGATTTATCGATGTCCGCCCCCATGCGGCCAAACTTAACCGCGCATGGCAGGCGTTGCTATCTGCTCATCGTCGGCGCGCTGGCAATCCGCTGCAGCGACCGCACTCTTGATGAAACCGCCGCCCAGCACACGCGCCTGTCCCTCGCCCGAGTCGTAAAAGACGCAAGCCTGGCCCGGCGATACGCCGTGCTCGCCATCGACCAACTCGACTTCGCAGCCGTTCGCGCCGTGCCGCAACCAGGCCGCTTGCGGCGGGCGGGTCGACCGCACCTTGACGAAGACTTCGCGGCGATCATCGGCAAGGGCCTCGCCCAGCAACCCATCCCCGATCCAGTTGACGTCGCGCAGTACGATACGACTCATACGCAGCGCCTCACGCGGGCCGACCACCACACGCCTGCCCTCGGCATCGAGACGCACCACAAAGAGCGGCGTGCCAATCGCGACTCCCAGACCGCGCCGTTGACCAACTGTGAAATGAATAATGCCGGAATGCTCGCCGAGAACTTTCCCGTCCAGATCCACGATTTCGCCGGCCTCCGCCGCACCCGGCTTCAGACGTTCGATAATGTCGGCATAGTGGCCGGTCGGCACGAAACAAATATCCTGGCTGTCATGCTTGTCCGCAATTGCCAGGCCGAAGCGGCGAGCAAGTTCACGCGTTTCCACCTTGGTCCGCTCGCCAAGCGGAAAGCGAAGAATGTCCAGCTGCTCACGCGTGGTGCCGAACAGGAAATAGCTCTGGTCACGCTCTTCGTCCCGCGCGCGGTAAAGGCCACGGCCACCCCCCGGCAAAGGCCTGGAGGCAACGTAGTGGCCGGTCGCCAGGACTTCAGCACCAAGCTCGCGCGCGGTGATCAGCAGATCGTGAAACTTGATCGACATATTACAGTCGACGCAGGGCACCGGCGTTTCGCCGTGGATGTAGCTTTCAGCAAAGCGGTCGATCACCGCTTCCTTAAAACGGCTCTCGTAGTCGAGCACGTAGTGCGGAATGCCAATGCGCTCGGCCACGCTGCGCGCATCATAAATGTCCTGACCGGCGCAGCAGGCGCCCTTGCGGTGGGTTGCAGCGCCGTGGTCGTAGAGTTGCAACGTCACGCCGACCACATCGTAACCCTCGGCCTTGAGCAAAGCGGCCGTCACCGACGAGTCGACACCGCCGGACATGGCGACGACGACGCGGGTGTTTTCAGGCCGGCGGTGGAGATCGAGGCTATTCGGCATGGCGCTTCTTACTATAGGTAGCGTCGGAAGGCGCGCAATGCGAGGCGCGGGACCCGGCAAAACTTGCCGTTTTGTAGTCAGGACTGCCCGGGCCAAATGCGCACGGCGCCCTTGCGCGCATCCTCAAGTTGCTGAACGGACATATGAATTGGGCCTTTCCGAGGCTGGCCTGCCGATTGCACATCAAGCAGAGGACATTCCGGAGGTCCTCCAGTGCCGCAAGTTGCGTCAGACCCGAAGATTTACGCGCACAACCAATCTTTGCCGCGCGCCGCTCACCCGCCACAGCTGTCCGATCGCCCGCCCTCTCCGTTCGAAAGCCTGCTCGATGACAGCGTGCAAGGCGCCGAGCAGTCCGCTCAGCCACCACCCGATCACAAAGCGACGCCTGTCGACAATTCGCAGGCGCCAGCCAGGACCAATGACAGCAAGGGCCCGGCTGAAAACGGCACTGTGGCCGCGACCAAGCCTGCCGAGACCGGCACGAGCGGCAAAACCGATCAAAACGATAAGTCCGCAAGTGATGACAAGACCGATGTAAAAGCAAAAACCGCTGCGGTTGCCGGCGACGGCATTAAGACGACGGATGATAACGACAAGCCGGCGGATGGGTCGAAAACCGACACGCCGGCGATCACGCCTTCGACTGGCAACATTCAAACGATCACAACACTAGATGCCGTCGTCGTTTCACCTACGAGCACGCCGGCACCTCAAAATACGCCAGCGCCCAACACGGCCGACCAAACTATCCAGCCCGCAGACGCTGCCGCAATCCTCGCAGCCGGCGCGCCTAGTCTGAATGGCGCCGATTCCGCCACGCCAAAAGGCGGCATCGGGAAGCCCGCTAACGGCGCGAAAAAGGTGGACGACGATAAGCAAGCTGGCGCTGATCAATTGACCGCTGACGCAACAATCGAGTCGCCGCTGCCAACCAAAGTCGCGCCGCAGCAGCACGCCGACAAATCGCAAAGTAGCCCAACTGAAAATGACAAGGATCACATCGCCGCGGCGCGCGGCGAGGTCCCAACCAACACCCATCGCGGCGAGGCAGATGCGCCGGCGCAGGTTTCTGCCGACGCTGGCATTAACGCTCCGAAACTAAGCGCTGATGCCACTCAGCCGGCGATCGTCAACACGACGCAAACCACAGCGCCTGCGACATCAAATCCTGTTTTTGCCACTCCGGCCGCACCGTTGGCGCCTTCCATTCCGCTCGCGGGATTGGCCATCGACATCGCCGGCAAGGCGCTCGAGGGCAAGAATCGCTTTGAAATTCGCCTTGATCCACCCGAACTCGGCCGCATCGAGGTCCGGCTCGACGTCGACCGTGATGGCAATGTCACGTCGCGTCTGACAGTCGACCGCGCTGATACACTCGATTTACTGCGCCGCGATGCCTCGGGACTCGAACGCGCGTTGCAGGATGCCGGGCTGAAAACGGCAGACAATGGTCTGCAATTTTCGCTTCGCGACCAATCCATGAGTCAGCAGCAGACAAATACGGGCGCGGACACCGCGCAGATCGTCGTCAAAGACGAAACGCTGCCGACGATTGATGTCATTCCGCAAAACTATGGCCGCCTCGCCGGACAAGGCAACGGCCTCGATATTCGCGTTTGAGGATCAAGCCATGACGACAGTCAATCCCGTTTCTACTTCGACTACAGGTGCGAGCTCCGTTTCAGGCGCGCTCGATAACACCGAAATTGCCAGCAATTTTACAACCTTTCTTCAATTGCTGACGACCCAGTTGAAAAACCAGGACCCGCTCAGCCCGCTCGATACTAACCAGTTCACCCAGCAGCTGGTGGAATTCTCGCAGGTCGAGCAGCAGATGAAATCCAACGATCAACTCTCAAGCCTGGTATCGCTGGAAAAGAGCGCGGTCGCGAGCACTGCGCTTGCCTATGTCGGCGCCACCGTCGTGGTCGACGGCGCGACCGGACAGTTGGCCAGCGGCACCGCAACGTGGAATCTCAACGTCACGAAGCCCTCGACTGCCACGATTACCATCAAAGATTCGACCGGCCAGAACGCCTATACCGGCACAGTCGGGGTCAATCCGGGTCTGCAAACATTCACCTGGAATGGCCGCGGCAACGATGGCCGGCAATGGCCGGACGGCAGCTACACCCTTACCGCCACTGCGGTGGACGCCAACAATCAGTCGGTCGCAATTTCTACCGAGGTGCAGGCGACCGTCGATTCAGTCGATCTCACGCAGGATCCGCCACAGCTGTCGATCAACGGCCAGAGCTACACACTCGACAAGATCAAGCGCGTCGTCCGGCCGAGCACGAGTTAAGGCGTAAGAAACGGCGGGGAACTCGCCTACTCCCCTGATACCTGCTGTTGATGCGGCTTTCCGAAGGCAAAGCCGGCGCGATCTGGGACCTGCCATCCGTAACCAAAAGGTTAGCGGAAAACGGGCAAACCTTGCCTGATCCATTTGCCATGCTTAGGCAAATTTTAAGCCGCGACCTGTAGCTTTTCCCCAGCAACTGTCAGTCGAGTCTTGTTTTGTGAGTGTACCAATGACCGAACCCCATCGCCCGAGGGTCAAATACGTAATCGGGCCTGATGGCAGTCCGCTGACCATTGCGGATTTGCCGCCGCCAACGACCAAACGCTGGGTCATCCGCCGAAAGGCTGAGGTCGTCGCCGCTGTGCGCGGCGGCCTGCTGTCCCTCGAGGAAGCCTGCGCCCGTTATACGCTGACGGTCGAGGAATTCCTCTCGTGGCAAGCCTCGATTGACCAGCATGGGCTCGCTGGGCTGCGCACCACGCGCATTCAGCAATACCGCCAGTAATCCTCCCTTATTTCTTTCGCGTTTGGAACGCTGGTCTCGTGGGCCGGCGATTCATTCGCATGTCCGCTGTCGCCGCCATCGTGGTAGCGGAATAATTCTTCAAAGCAGCTCCTTCCGGAATTAACCGGACGCTAACCTTAAACTGGGCAAATCTTGCCGGGTGAGGCGCGCGCTTCGCGCCCTGCGGGCAGGATAAAACCGGTGCAAGGTTTCTTCGATTTTGTGAAGTCGCTGGGTGCGGCGCGAATGGCGGCGATGGCCGCAGTGACGCTGGCTCTGGTCGGCTTCTTCTCATTCCTGATGATCCAGATGACGACACCGCAAATGGTGCCGCTATTCACCGACCTCCCCGTCGACGACAGCGCATCGATCATCAAAGACCTGGAGCGGCAAGCCGTCCCCTACCAGCTCAAGAACGACGGCACGATCATCATGGTGCCGAAGGAGGCGGTCGCGCGTTTGCGCATGAAGCTTGCCGAATCCGGCCTGCCCAAGGGCGGCGGCGTTGGCTACGAAATTTTCGACAAGACTGACGCGCTTGGTTCGACCACCTTCGTCCAGAACATCAATCACCTGCGCGCCCTGGAAGGCGAGCTCTCACGCACCATCCGCGGCATCGACCGTGTGCAAGCTGCGCGCGTCCACTTGGTGTTGCCGGATCGACCGCTGTTTTCTCGGGACAAGGCTGATGCCTCGGCTTCGATCGTCCTCAAGGTTCGCGGCGCACTGGAGCCGCAACAGGTTCGAGCCATCCGCCACCTGGTCGCGACCGCGGTTAACGGCCTCAAACCAGAACGCGTTTCGGTGATCGACGAAACCGGCAAGTTGCTCGCCGACGGCGCAACGCAAGACAATCAATTCAATGGCGCAAGTTCAGACGAGCGCAAGCTGGCCTACGAGAACCGCCTGCGCGGCGAGGTCGAGACCATCGTTTCATCGGTGGTTGGCCCTGGCCATGCGCGCGTGCAGATCAATGCCGACTTCGACGTCAATCGCATCACCCAAACCTCGGACAAATTCGACCCGGATGGACGCGTGCTGCGATCGAGCCAAACACGTGAAGAGCAGTCGGCCTCCGGCGCCCGCACCGACGGCGCCGTATCGGCCGGCACCGAATTGCCCGGCGGCGTTCAGCAAGGTGGTGGAGGAGGAGGAGGCGCCGCTGTTGGCGACCAAACCAAAAAGACCGAGGAAATCGTCAACTACGAGATTTCCCATTCGACCAAGACCGAGGTGACCGAGGGCGGCCGCGTGAACCGGGTCTCTGTCGCGGTGGTGGTC
>JBATYN010000562.1:0-2252 GCA_049674125.1 Pseudolabrys sp.
AATAAGAATCAAGCCGCAGACAATCATACCTGCAGCGGCGATACGCACTGCACGCAGCGGCTCCTTAAGCACCACGACAGCGATGACGGCACCGAAGAGCACACTCGTCTCACGCAAAGTGGCAACGACAGCAATCGGCGCCACCGTCATAGCCCAGATCGCAATTCCGTAAGACAATACCTGCAGGGCGCCACCGGCAAATCCGCGTCGCCAAAACCGCTGCATCGCCGGAATGACATCGGGCCCATCGCGGTAAAGCGCATAAGGCAGCATCACGACTGCAATGCCGATAAAAAGCCAGAGCGAATAGGCGTTCGGATTACCTGCGAGGCGCGCGCCGACGCCATCCACGACCGAATAGGCGCAAATGGTCATAGCGGTGAAGAGTGCGAAACCGATTGCGCGGCGGTCAATCTGTGCCAATTCGCGGCCGCCGCGCGCCGACAGCAGCAGCACGCCCGCCACAAGTGCAAGGATCCCTGTCCACCCGATGATGCTCAATTTTTCGTCGATGAAGATTGTGGTGGCCGCGGCGGTCATCAGCGGTGCCGAGCCGCGCGCAATGGGATAGATCTGCCCCAGATCGCCGGTGCGGTAGCTCTCAATCAGCGACGCGAAATAGACGAGGTGAATGGCGATTGAACCGATGAGCCATGGCCAGGCGGCCAGGGCCGGCGCGCCGACGAAGGGTACGAGAACTAGCGCGACAACGCCGGAACCGAGCGAGATCAGCGTCGTCGTGGACAACGGATCAAGGCCGACCTTGATGAGCGCGTTCCAGCCGGCGTGACAGGCAGCGGCAAACAAAACCGCAAGAAAAACCGCGTTTTGCATCAGCGAATGCCGTTGCGGGGTTTGGCCCGATAATCCATCAATTTATGCAAAGGATATTCTGGTAGGGCGAGAGTCATGTGCGGGTCGATACCGCCGCACAATACCGAGCTATCGTTCGGTTTGCATCGAATCTCGAGAAAAAAGGATGGGCTAGCTCGATTGGGTGCCTTGCTCCGTCGAAACGGGCATCTGCTGCGACGCGAAAGGAACTGCAATTTTCTGCCAACCAAGACTTTAGATGGCTAGCCGACTGCGCGGGGCGAGAGTATCGTTTCTTAAAGCAAAAAAACGCAAATCCGGGAGGAGACCATGGGATATTCACGCCTAACACGTCGTGCCGTTCTTAAGACCGCTGCCCTCGGTTCCGCAGCGGCTATTACCGCGCCTTATGTCAGCGGCGTTCATGCCGCCGGCACTCTCACACTCGGTTGCTGGGATCACTGGGTCCCCGGAGCCAATAACACCCTGACGAAGCTCTGCAATGAATGGGGCGAGAAAAACAAAGTCGACGTCCATATCGACTACATCACCTCGCAAGGCGAGAAAGACAAGTTGACCGCCGCAGCGGAAGCACAAGCCGGCACCGGTCACGACATCATGTCGCATCGCGACTGGAACATCCGCATTCACCAGCACATGCTCGAGCCGCTCGACGAGGTGATCGCGGCACTGATCCAGAAATACGGCCCGATCAGCCCCGTCGCCGAATATCTCGCCAAGAGCAAGGGCGTGTGGCTCGGCGTTCCGACCGCGGTCGGCAGCCAGGTGAAACCGTGCTGCTCGCGCCTCGATCTCTACAAGCAACACGCCGGCATCGATCTGCAAGCCATGTTCCCGAACGATGAGTCGAAATACAACAAGGCCGAGACCGACAAATGGACGTGGGAAGCGTACGTCGAGTCGGCGCAGAAGCTGCACAAGGCTGGCTTCCCGGTCGGCTTGCCGATGGGCCAGACCTCCGATGCGGTCGACTGGGTCGGCGGATTGTTCAACGCCTACGGCGCGGTATTCATCGACGGCAAGGACAACATCAAGGTCAACTCCGACCAGACCCGGCAGGCGATGGAAATCGCCCGCAAAATCATGGAAGCGAGCCCGCCGGAAGTGTTCGCCTGGGACGACGCCGGCAATAACCGCTGGCTTATTTCCGGCAAGGGCTCGGGCATTATGAATCCGCCGAGTGCCTGGTCGGTCGCCAAGCGCGACAATCCGAAGGTGGCGGAGCAGTGCTGGACGCATCCCGTGCCGAGGGGGCCGAATGGCCGCTTCGTCGGGCAGCTGCCGCAGTTCTACGGGCTGTGGAAGTTCTCCAAGAACAAGCAGGCGGGCAAAGATCTCCTGCTGCACATTTCGCAGAAGGAATCGATCGCCCAATTGGTGGCGGCCTCGAATGGCTACGACCTGCCTTCGTTCAAGAC
>JBATYN010000563.1:0-6038 GCA_049674125.1 Pseudolabrys sp.
CCCGCTTAATTGCCGCTTCCGTCGACATGGTAGCCCCGTGCTCACTGTACCTGGGGTAAAGGCGATTGCTCGACGATGGTTCCTATTTTCCAATAATTGATCGCAATTCGATTAAAAAATCGTGAGCGTTCCTAGTGGAACCCTGCCCGGGCAGGTTCCACAGTGCCATTCTGCACGACTAACAAATTTGCGCGACCGGCGAGGTCACCGAAAGCGGCCGGATCAGCGCCCGTCATCCAGGCCTGGGCGCCGAGCGAAGAAAGGGCGTCGTAGAGCGCCGCGCGCCGCGATGGATCGAGGTGCGCAACAACTTCGTCAAGCAACAGCAGCGGTGCGAAGCCCGTCATTTGTTTAATCAGGCCGGCATGTGCAAGCACCAGCCGGATGAGTAGAGCTTTTTGTTCGCCCGTAGAGGCGTCTGCAGCAGGTATGTTCTTGACGGCATGACTAACCGCAAGATCGGATAGATGTGGGCCGTCGAGCGTGCGGCCCGCGGCAGCGTCGCGTGCACGATTATCTTTCAAGAGTGTGCGGTAGCGGTCCTCAATTTCGGTCGCGCTGTGATCGGGCAAAAGCTGCTCCATCCAGCCTTGCAGTGCGATTTCGGCCCGCGGGAATTCCGACGCCTCATTGCGCGAGGCATCAAGCGCCATCGATAGCCGGTTGACCGTCTCCGCCCGTGCGGCTGCGACGGCGACCGCAACCTCTGCTGTTTCATGCTCGACGGCGTCGAGCCAATGGGAATCGCCCGGTGAATCTTCGAGAAGGCGATTGCGCGAACGCAGTGAGCGTTCGAGCGCGGCGACGCGGCTGGAGTGTTGCGCATCAACGGCCAGCACCAGCCGGTCGAGAAATCGTCGGCGTTCGGAAGCCGGTCCGTTGAAGAGCGGATCCATAGCGGGCGTGAGCCACACCACGCGAAGATGATCGGCGAAAGCTGCGGCCGAGCCCACGCTTTCGCGGTCAATGCGACATTTGCGAATGGGCGCGGATTCCTCGCCTACGGGCGGATCGATGCCGGTGCCGAGCGTTGCGAGTCCCAACATTCCTTCGATTTCCGCTGAAACGGCCCAGGCGCCATCGCCTTCCGAAAAAGCAAGCTCTTCCATAGTGGCCCGCCGCAAACCGCGGCCGGGAGCGAGCAATGAAATCGCCTCGATCAGATTGGTTTTGCCGGCGCCATTCGCGCCCGTGAGCACTACCGGGCCCGCATGGTCGAGCGACACCTGCGCGGCATGATAGCTGCGGAAATTGGTGAGCGTCAGGCGGCGGATGAAAGCGGCGGTCATCGACGACGCATACCACCCTCTCGCTTATAGAGAGAAGCTCACACCCGCATTGGCATCAGAACGTAGAGCGCGCCCTTGGCGTCCTTGTCCTGGATCAGGGTCGGCGAGCCGGGATCGGCGAGCCTGAGCACGGCGACTTCGCCTTCGATCTGGGCAGCAATATCGAGCAAGTAGCGAGAGTTGAAACCGATATCGAGCGGCTCGGCGTCGTACTCAACTTCGATCTCTTCGGTCGCGCTGCCTGAGTCGGGATTCGTTACCGACAGCACAAGCCGGCCGCCGGTGATGGAGAGCTTGACTGCGCGCCCGCGCTCGCTCGATACGGTCGACACACGATCGACCGCGGCTTCGAAATCCTTCTTATCGACCACGAGACTCTTGTCGTTATTGACCGGGATAACCCGCGCGTAATCGGGGAACGTGCCATCAATCAGCTTGGACGTGAGCACCACGTTGCCAATTGTGAAGCGTATTTTACCCGTCGACAGTTCGATTGCGACGTCACCCTCACCGGTCTCGATCAGGCGCTGGACTTCCGCTACAGTTTTGCGAGGCACGATGATGCCTGGCATGCCGGCGGCGCCTTGCGGCAGCGGCAGTTCGACCTGAGCCAGGCGGTGCCCGTCGGTCGCCACCGCGCGCAGCGTTCCGGATTTCGCGCTGCCCGCTGTGTGCAAATAGATGCCATTGAGGTAGTAGCGCGTCTCTTCGGTCGAGATTGCGAACTGGGTCTTGTCGATCAGCCGCTTCAGGTCGGCGGCCGCGACCTTGAACGCGTGGCTCATTTCGCCGGCGGCAAGATCCGGGAAGTCGCTTTCCGGCAGAGTTTGCAGGGTGAAGCGGGAACGTCCCGCGCGCAGCGAAAGCACGGCGCGATCGCCCGAGCCTTCGACGACGATCTGCGCGCCCTCGGGCAATTTGCGCACGATCTCGTAGAACATATGTGCCGGCACGGTCGTGGAGCCACCGGGCGACACCTCTGCCGCGATTGAATCTGTAACCTCGAGATCGAGGTCGGTTGCCTTCAGGCTGAGTTTGCCACGGTCGGCCTTGATCAACACGTTGGCCAGAATCGGGATGGTGTTGCGCCGCTCGACCACGCGATGGACGTGGCCTAGCGATTTCAGCAGCTCTGCACGCTCGACTGTAACTTTCATTGGGAGACCCGCTTCGGCGCCTTCGCAAACGACCTAGAACCAGGCGCAACGGCAAGTCAGCCGCAAGGCCGGGCAGCAAAAGTGACGTGCCGGCGCAAAAATCGCAAGGGTGGTGCGGCTTAACCGGACTCTATCCCCAGGGCGCCCACAGGCGTCCGCGGTCATTGGCCGGCCCGGCCACCGATTCACGCCTCATCGCCTGAATACGCAATGCCCGGCACATAGGCGTGCGAACGCACGCCGTCCTTCGGACGGCTATGGCCGGGCATGACGTGGAAAGGCGCCGTAACCAACCTATTCCTGCAATTGGCGCTTGAGGATTTCGATCTCCTCGGCCAAAGCCATATCGTTGCCAACGAGCCCCTCGATTTTGCGGACAGCATGGAGAACGGTGGTGTGGTCGCGGCCGCCGAAGCGCCGGCCAATTTCGGGCAATGATCGTAATGTCAGGGTCTTCGCCAGATACATTGCCACCTGGCGTGGGCGGACCACATTGGCGGTGCGCCGCGATGACAGCAGGTCAGACCGGCTGACATTGTATTGCCTCGCCACCACCCGCTGGATGTCTTCGATTTTGACCCGCTTGGGCTCCTGCGGGCGAATCAGGTCGCGGACCTCGCGCTCCGCCATTTCCAAGGTAACGGCGTGGCCGGTGAGCTTGTTATGAGCAAGCAAGCGGTTGAGCGCGCCTTCCAGGTCGCGGCCATTGTGGGTCACGGTTTTGGCGATATAGGCCAATACCGGCAGCGGAACGTCGAAAGTGGGGTGGTGGGCACGCGCCGCCATCACCCGGGTTTTGAGGATTTCGAACCGTAGCTCCTCGCCCAGGGACCCCATCTCGACAACCAGGCCGCCCGCCAGCCGCGAGCGTACGCGGTCGTCAAGGCTTTCAAGGTCCGAGGGTGGGCGATCGGATGCAATCACCACCTGACGGCCGGCATCGATCAGTGCATTGAGCGTATGGCAGAATTCGGCCTGGGTCGATTTGCCTTGCAGGAATTGCAGGTCGTCGATGACCAGCACCCCGATGCCACGCAACGCTTCCTTGAAAGCGAGGGCGGTCTGCGTCCGCAATGCCGACACGAACCCGTACATGAATTTCTCGGCTGTAAGATACAGCACCTTGCGCTCGCCGGCGGCGTTTCCGGCCCAGGTCACGGCCTGTAGCAGATGTGTCTTACCAAGGCCGACGCCCGAGTGAATGTAGAGGGGGTTGAACATCACCGGGTCGGTGCGTTTGGCGCCGGTGACCTGTTTGGCCGCCGCATGAGCGAGCGTATTGGAACGGCCGACGACGAAGGTGTCGAAGGTCAGGCGGGGGTCGAGCGGCGAGCCACCGAGGGCCTCATGCACGCTCGGATCACCGACTGAAAAGACGCGGCCATTCCCGTTGCCATTTGTGTAGCGGCCGCCGTTCTCGCCGGCCGAAAGCTCCGGTTTTGGCTTTGGCAGCACCGTAGATTTCAGGACGGCCGATCGCACGATCAGCTCGACGCGTGTCACTTTACCTTCCTGCGCCTGCCAGCAGGCCAGGACGCGTTCGGCATAATGTGACTGGATCCAGCTTTTTAGGAAGCGGGTCGGCACCGACAAACGCACCGCACCTTCCTCGATTGCTTCCAGGTCCATACGGGCGAACCAGCTCGAATAGACGTCGTCACCGACGTCAGCGCGCAGACGCTCTTTGACCCGTGACCAACTCTCCTGCTCCCCGTTCGACATTGTTTTCTTCTCAATCCGAATAAATGGTTGGACGGACTCGGTTGCCCAGCATGACGGCGGGACCGTCAACGCGCCGGAAACAGAACGCAACAACACTCGCTTGATGATGTCGTCTGAGGGACTTGGGCTCCACCGTAGATACGGTCCAGCAGAGCGACATCGACGAGAAGTCGAGAGGCGTTGCGCTTCAGCCCAAAGGTGGCGGAGTGGCGCCTCGAATTCCGATCGTGAATGCAGACGCCGTACGGGAAATATGACGGCTCAAATGGACACTATATGTGAGTGGGACTGACTGACCTGCGATGCGGGTTACAGCGACATATGAGTCTGTACTGGATGACGCCCATCCAATACCGCCAACGTTGGTCGCCGACCCTCTCTTTGCGCCTGTCATGACATCACCCCTCGAATATTTTGCGGGCTTTCGCCCTGCGGTTTGTTCGTTACCCGACTTTGGCATCTCCCGGTGCGATCGCCACCATTATTTAATTTTGCCGCCCCGAGCTGGTTGACCTAGATCTCGATACCGGACTGCCTCAGCGTTTCGAAGAGCTGGACTTTGCGAGCGCAAACCAATGCCGTTCTCATCCGCCGATGAGCGTGACGCGGAACCTTGTTTCTGATCGCGCGCGAAGAATTCCCGAGCGCGTTTTCAAGATACACGAGCGAAGTGCTCTCGCAATGAAATTTACAACAGCGGCGGTAACAGAAATTGTCGCGCGTGTGGCTGGAGGGCTTTGGCTACTGCGGTACTTTACCCAACATGTTGGAGTCGTGCGGAATTTCGACGTTGAAACCGCTTATCAAGGCAATGTGCGATACAAATTTTTTTAAAAATCATGCGCCGCCAAAAATGCCTGTCACATATGCATTTTTGGGGTCCTTGCTCCGCTTTCCTCTTAAGTCTTTATCGACGCAAAAAAAAATCTGAGCGAATTTGTGGGTAGCTCCCAATGCGAAAACTCCGATGTCGCAGCGCCTACGCGGATTATGGTGCGACCGAAGTCCAGCAATTCCTTGGCGAGCAAATTTTTCTGACGCCGCGATGACGTTTTAGCAACAGTCGCGCGCCGTGAACCACTTTCTCTCGGCAAGTGGCTCGCTCGGACGTCTTTTACAAGAATTTGAGGCGAATTAGGGCCGCGTCTCCGCGGCCGGCGCTACGCTTATTTGCCGAGCTTGGCAATGCGATGGGCAATGCGTGATACTTTACGGCTTGCATTGTTCTTATGGACGACGCCGCGTTGCGCTGCACGCATGATCACTGGCTCCGCCGCCTTGAACGCCGCCAGTGCCGCAGTCCGATCGCCGCTTTGTATCGCTTCCTCGACCTTACGCATGGAATTCCGTAGCACCGTACGTCGCGCCTTGTTCACTTCGGTCCGGCGCGCGATCACGCGCGTGGCTTTACGGGCGGACTTGGTATTGGCCATGAGGTTCTCATTCGCAGCTGGCGCTTTCGGCGGATTCCCGCGAAAGCGACTTGGATTTACAAAGAGTTGCGGCGGCGAAAGAATTCGCCGCCAAGGCTGAGGCTTATAGTAAGGCTGCGCGTGGGCGTCAACGCCTCGATATCGTTACCTTAGGCGACACGTTTAGCCCGAGTTGCATCGTGCCCGGCGATGACAGCTGCTCGATCGGCAGCCGAGAACGGCGCCAGCGGCGGTCTTACCCGTGCCAGGCCAGCATCGCCGTGAATGTGCGCAAGCAGCGCTTTGACCCCCGAGACGAGCGGTTTGCCGTCGAACAGTTTGCGGATGGTCACAGCAGCATCGAGTGCACCGATATCGGCCTTGCTCCATGCCCGTGCACACAGATCGGCATTGAGATTGGCGGTCGCTGAGATGCAGCCGGCGAAATCGCCGGAGCG
>JBATYN010000564.1:0-2846 GCA_049674125.1 Pseudolabrys sp.
GCAGCCGATGCCCCTGCCGAGCGGCAATTCAGGCAAGAATGGAGTTAACGAGATTGAGTCAAGCTGGATGATAGTACGCGCGTCAGGCCCAGATCACATTTACGTCCATGCCGCAGAACTGATCGCAGGTCGCTTGCCGCGGGGGACACGCGGCTCCAAAGGCCGGCACCACCCTGGCAGATGCGGATGTTGTGCGGCCCATAACAACATAGCGCATGACATGGCCAGATCATCATGGTGTCCCCCCGGGCATTTATAAACCATTCGGTTCTGTTTGAACTCAACTTCCAGCCGCGCGAGTTGCTCATAGGCCCGCAGGCTCTTCGCGCCATAAAGAATACGAACCGTCTCGTTTTGCATTTCACGCAGCAATAAATCGAGCAGCAAGGTACGGCTCACCTTGTAAACCAAGATCTTTCCGTTTTTGAGTTGTCGAACTTCCAAATTGTCTAAAGTGTCGCCCCCGCTCGTAATCTGCACACCAATTACGCGTGGCCCAAATCTTTCAAACAGTAGATCCGCATAACTTGGATCAAAGGTCAGATCGACAATGATCAGAGTTTTGCGGTCATAACGGCTGTCAATCATCGAGAGCGCGTCGGCGCGTGAATTTACCGACAACCCTTGTGGTAGTTCTTCGAACTCCTTGATGCCGATCAAGCCCGGCGCGAGTGGACTTGGTCCACCGATGACAGCAGTTGATCGATCTTTGGTATGCCCCACATCATGCGCAATGATGTGAGGCCTGAAAAAATCCCACATATTAGGATGCACCGGAGTTTGTGTTGCGCGTTCGTACAGCTTGTAAGTGAATGGACTTACTTGCGAGCCGGCCGGGATACCCAGATACTCGCGGTTGAAATCATCTTCATTGAGTTGCCGTCTCGCTCTTTCCAAGGCGTCTGGGGCGATCAACGTGGGCTCCACGTCTACAGTCGCACGAATACGTATCCAGTCCGGATCGTCGTTTTCCCAAACCGACCAAAATGGATCGGTGCGGCTCCATGCCGTCGACAACATCGCGAAACGTGTATGGGCACACTGGGTCCGCATCGGATGTAATGCAGCCATAATAGCTGGATCCAGTTGTGCTGCTTCATCGGCAACGATCCAAGCGTCGACGGTGAGACCCCGGATTGAATCCTGAGTGCCAGGCAATGCCAGGACCCGCGAACCGTTGGCGATTTCGAGCTTGAAAACATTGTCAGTCGAGAGTTCTGCGCCGGCCTTTAGCACCATGTCTTTGACTTTCCGCAACGCCTCGGCGCTTTGGTTTTGCGCGGGACAGGCAATCACAGAGAGAGACCCTGGCATGAACACTGCGGAATGGGCCATTCCCACAGCGGCGGCGGTGGTCTTGCCAACCTGACGCGCGGTCAGAACAGCAATGGATTCGCCTCGCTCGGTGCGTAGAAATGCCTTCTGCCAGTCGTGCGGAGTAATCCCCAACACTTCACGCATCCAGAGTGCCGGGTCGATTCGATAAGCGGCTTCACGAACGGTATTCATCATCTACCTCCACTAGTGCTTGCGCGATCTGCGCTTTGAGTTGCGGTTCATGGTCGAACTTTTGAATGAGCCGCTCGGCGATTTGCCTCGCCCCGACATTGACGTTGGTTTGAACGGCGACATTCACCTGCGTACTGGCGGGTTGGAGGTGCCCCGCCAGTCGGGCCAGGCTGTCGAGTGTTTGACGGATTGAGTTCAGCCCAGAGACTGCAACTTTGAGGCTTCCCTGCTCTTGGGCCTGTTCAACGATCTGGTCGATACGGGCGCGTAGCTCGAAATAGGCGCCACTGAGATTTTCTTTCGACGGCAACAGTGCGACTGCGGCACTGCCTCGGGCCGCGTCTTTCATAATCTGATTGGAAGAAGCGAGCTTGAGGCAATTTGTCTTGTGGCGATGCAAGCTTGACAGGTTCAAATTATAGTCGCGTGCGACCTGCGCCACAGGCTCGCCACCCGCGACACGGCGGTCGATTTCCGGGCGTTTGGTGTGTTGGCAGGTGTTACATGGCCGCATAACCGGCACCCATTCTTAAAAGATCGTGCACCGGCAGCTTTAGACCGGTAACCTTAATCAAGTCTTAATGATTTTCTGGGCCATGCTTTTTCGGCTTTGATTCGCAGCCAGAATGATCGTCCCGAAAAAGCCCGTTATTCGGCAGTCTGCAAGCGACACTTTTCCGATTGGTCCGATGCACCATCTGCGTGAAATAACGGCCGTTTCACGGGGGCTGGACGGCGGGGTTGAAGCGGTTTGGTGGGCCGCTTAGCGGTGCCCGAAAAATTCCGAAATCAAATAAAGCGTAAGGGGGGCGCAACTAAGACGCTGGGCTCTCGCAAAAAAATTGCGGAGCCGCCCCCGCGCCCTTTTTGGACAGCCTCAAAGTGCAAATCGCAACCTATGCGCCCAGGCGCACGCCGGTCGAGCTGCTGAAGGCTTTCTCGGCCGAATCCGGTACGCTGTTGAGCGCCACGCCCCCAACAACCGCGATGACGATGGCCGCCGCACAGGCCAGGATGAATGCTTTCATGAACAGGTCCTCCCAAACCCATAGGGTTCGACCGTAGCAGATAAGGATGCGCTGTGTTGCGGTCAAGAATTTCGCACCTAAATTTAGGTATGCTGCAGCGCAATGCGCTCGGCGCGGGCCGCGTCTTCAGGCGTATTAACGTTGAAGAACGGATCGTTCGGCTGATCTGGCCAATCGGCGATGGCGACACCGTGTCGCGCAGTCCAAGCCTCGATCTTGCGCAAGTCATCCTCGACTAGCGCCATACGCAAATCCTCGCGCAACGCTAGCGGCCATAAGCCCACCACAGGGTGACGCCATTCTCCGGAA
>JBATYN010000565.1:0-4567 GCA_049674125.1 Pseudolabrys sp.
AATGTACGGACGAATGCACAGGTGAGCGCGTCAGCGCTCGAGGAGGTGGCACGCGCGGACGCTGCCGGTATGACGCTCCTGCGCGACGCAGCCGAATCAATGCGTCTGTCGGCGCGCGGCTATCACCGGATACTGCGCGTCGCACGCACACTCGCCGATCTCGACGCCGCAGAACGTGTCGGCCGCGTTCATCTTGCGGAAGCTTTGTCCTATCGCGCGCTCGCCGACGATCTGCGGCGGGCAGCATAATCCAGCGCGACTGATGCCCGTTAACGTCGCGTTTACCATATTCGCGCGAACGGCGGCCGCTCGGTTAATCAGGAATAAAATTGCAAGATTCGGGGCGCCAAATGGTCCCTATCGTGGATGGCCAATCTATTGAGGCCGGACCCGGCGACACCGGAGCCATGCGACCCGAACCACAATCAATAAAACGACCGACGAAGGCAGCACCAGGCGGTCGTCCGGAGGCGCTGCCGTTTAGCCGCGCGATTGTCTTTGCGTGCACGGTCATCATCGTCGCGGTGAGCTTTTTCGCCGGCACGCGCATGCAAAATGCCGCCTTCGACCTGACCGACTATATCATCGGCGGTGCGCTATTCGCGGCTGCGGGCAGCGTGATCGTTTTTATGTATTTGCGCCTGCGGCGGGCCACGAAAGCACTGCGTACGCTCGAAACGCACAATGATGAGCTTTCCGATCACAATTGGGAGCTGCGCGAAGCAGAAGAGCGCGCCCGAAGTTTGCTGGAAGCACAAGGCGATGTGATCGTGCGCAGGGACAGTTCCGGCCGCGTCACTTATGCGAGCGATGCTTTTTGCGCACTCGCGAACAAGCCACGCGAAGTCCTGATAGGAACCATCGTCGAACTGCCTGTTCTTGAGCAAGGGGCCGTCGCGATCCAGGCTGACGGCACCCGCGTTTATGACCAGAAAATCGCTTGCGGCAGCAGCGCGCGATGGATTGCGTGGCGCGAAGTCGCCGTGCGTGGCGAAACAGGCAGCGAGAACCAAGGCGTTGGACGCGACGTTACCAGCCGGGTGGAAGCCGAGCATACTCGTTCCCTGGCACGCGACCAGGCGGAAACCGCAAACCGCGCCAAATCACGTTTCCTTGCAATGGTCAGCCACGAAATTCGTACACCGCTCAACGGCATGCTCGGCATGGCGGATTTGCTGCTCGACACGCCGCTCACGCCGGAGCAGCTCACGTATGCGAAGGCGGCAAAGACCTCGGGCGAAACATTGTTATCGCTGATTGAAGAGATCCTCGACTTCTCGAAAATCGAAGCCGGCAAGCTTGACCTGGAAGCGCGTCCCTTCACGCTGACGGCCATGGTCGAAGAAGCGGTCGAGCTGATGGCGCCACGCGCGCAAGCGAAGGGCATTGAGATCGCCTCGTTCGTGGACGAACGCGTTCCAACGCAAGTCGTGGGTGATGCAGCGCGCTTGCGGCAGGTTCTTCTCAATCTGGTCGGCAACGCCGTCAAATTCACTGAAAAGGGCGGCATTGCTGTCATCGTCGAACCGAGTGAGCACAAAAACGAAATTCATTTCGAAGTGCGCGATACCGGCATCGGCATGAAGCAGGACGACCTAGCGCGCATCTTCCTCGATTTTGAGCAAGCCGACGGTTCATCGACGCGAAAATATGGAGGTACCGGTCTTGGACTTGCGATCTCCAAGCGCATCGTCGAGCGCATGGACGGGCGCATTGCCGTGACAAGCCAGGAAGATGTTGGCTCGACTTTCAGCGTCGAGGTGCCCCTGCCCCCGGCGCTCGACGTACAAGATGCGAACTTCGTTCCGCCCGATCTCAATTCTGCTGCCGTCATGATCGTCGCAGCGGCGGAAATCGAGGCCTCGTTGCTGGCCCGGCGAATCGGCCGATGGGGTGCCAAGACCTGCACGGCAATCGACGAGCGAATAGCTCTGGCTTTACTCCCGGAAAGGCCATGGGACGCGCTGCTGGTCGACTATCCGCTCGCGTCAAACATGACCGCGAACTGCGATCTCACCCAGCTCGGCGTACCAAAGCGTGTTGTGTTGATCGGCCCCACCGAGCGGCATGAATTGCCGGCGCTGAAAGCTGACGGATTCACCGGTTATCTGGTCAAGCCGGTGCGAGCGGCCTCACTCGCTGCGCGGCTCGCAACTGCCGATACGTTCGAGCACGCGCCCGCCGAGACCGCCAATGAGTCCGAAACAGCCACGACCGTCAACAAAGGCCTTTCGATTCTGGTGGCGGAGGACAACGAAATCAATGCGCTCCTCGCGCGCGCATTGCTCACACGTCTCGGACACCGCCCCACAATTGCAATCAGTGGCGAAGACGCCGTGGAATCCTGGCTCGCGGCGCGCGCCGCAGGTTCTCCTTACGACTTGGTGCTGATGGATGTGCAGATGCCGGGGATGGATGGCCTGCAAGCCGCGCGATCCATCCGCGCGGCGGAAGCACAAGGCGGCGACAAACGCACGCGTATGCTCGCACTCACCGCCAACGCACAGTCAGAAGACCGCGAGGCTGCGCTCGACGCAGGCCTGGACGGGCTCCTGGTTAAGCCGCTCGATCGCGAACGGTTGCGCGAAGTATTGCAGGCCACTGCGGAGCTTGCATCCAATCCGCTTGCGGCCTGACGCAGGTTTCCTCACACTGTCATAATTCCGTGGCCGGTGCGTGGTGTAGGGATGACCAGCGGTTGATCTCTGATTCGTCCGTTAGGAACTCTGCGTCATCGCAATCGGTTCTGCCCGAAGAGGACCTCATGCCCTCACGTGCCAGCATCCAGCCCCAGCGCAGCCTGTTCGAGCGGTTTCGCCCCGCGCCCGCCGGGCCTGGCGTGCCTGGCATCATCTCCTCGCTCCAGGCCTATGGTGGCTTGCAGGCCTGGGCGGCACGTAGTCACCGGCCATCACAAAGCCTCGGCCGTCTCGGTTCGCTGGAAGTCCGGCTGGCGCAAACGGCAGCCGAGGTGCGCCAGGCGCAAAAACTGCGCTACCGCATTTTCTACCAAGAGGGTGCGGCGATACCGAACCCCGCGCGCCTGTTCGCGCGCCGCGATATCGACGGCTATGACGCCATCTGCGACCACCTGTTGGTGCTGGATCACGCATCGCGCGATCGCGGGTCGCTGAACCGGCCGACCGTCGTTGGTACCTATCGGCTGCTGCGGCAACTATTGGCTGAAGAATTCGGCGGTTTTTATACCGCCGCCGAATTTGATATCGACGCACTCCTCGCAAGCCATAGAGATTTGCAATTCCTCGAACTTGGGCGGTCTTGCGTGCTCACGCCTTATCGTAACAAGCGCACCGTTGAACTTCTGTGGCACGGCATCCATTCATACATTTTGCAGAACGGTTGCGATGTCATGTTTGGGTGCGCGAGTCTCGATGGCACCGACCTCCAGCGGCTCGCGCTGCCGCTCTCATTCTTGCATCATTACGCACCGGCGCCTGAACAGTGGCGCGCCCGTGCGTTGCCGGGGCGTTACGTCGATATGAATCGCATGTCGAAAGAATCAATCGATCCAAAAGAGGCACTGCGCGCGCTGCCGCCGCTGATTAAAGGATATCTGCGACTCGGCGCCTATATCGGCGATGGCGCCGTCATTGACCACGAATTTGGTACGACTGACGTTTTCATGGTGCTGCCTGTGGCCGCGATCAAGAAACGCTACCTTGAGCATTTCGATCTGAGCCGATGGGCGGCGTGACTACAGCCGCCGGAGCGAAACGTTTTCTACCAGGTGGGTTTCGCTTTTCTTCAATATGAGATCGGCCCGCTGCCGCGTCGGCAAAATATTTTCGTGCAAGTTGACGAGATTGATCCGCGACCAGATCGACGACGCGGTTTCTGTTGCTTCCTCGTCCGACAAATTCGAATACCGATGAAAATATGATTTTGGGTCGCGGAAAGCAGTGCCGCGCAAAGTTAGGAAACGATCGACATACCAGGCTTTGAGTACGTCTTCATCGGCATCGAGATAAACCGAGAAATCGAAAAAATCGGAGACAAACGGAATCGCCTTTCCATCTTTCGGAAGGCGGCCAGTTTGCAGGACGTTCAATCCTTCGACGATGAGAATATCCGGCCGGTCGACTTCGATCGATTGGTTCGGCATCACATCGTAGATGAGGTGCGAATAGATTGGCGCCCGGGCCGGGCGGCGGCCGGCCTTCACGTCCGATAGAAACCGCAGCAGCGCGGGCAGATCGTAACTTTCGGGAAAGCCTTTTTTTTCCATCAGGCCTTCGCGTTCAAGGATCGTATTCGGAAACAAAAAACCGTCAGTGGTAATGAGGTCGACTTGCGGCACATTCGGCCAGCGCGCCAACAGCGCCTGCAGCACACGCGCGGTCGTCGATTTGCCGACTGCAACTGAACCTGCGACGCCGATAATGTAAGGCATCTTCACGTCGGTGGTGCCAAGAAATCGCTCCTGCGCGCGGAATAGCCGCTGGGTGGCTGCGACATACATCGAGAGAAGCCGCGACAGCGGCAAATAAATCTCTTCGACCTCCGCCATATCGAGCCGGTCGTGCAACGAGCGCAGACGCGTAACCTC
>JBATYN010000566.1:0-14948 GCA_049674125.1 Pseudolabrys sp.
CAATCAGACCGGTCAGGCGGTCGAAGTCGTTGCCATCACCATGCTGGTCTATCTCGTCATAAGTCTTGGTACTTCGCTGCTGATGAATCTTTACAACAGCCGAATAGCCTTGGTGGAGCGATAACGCGCCCATGACAATGGCCGAAGGCGACCTTGCGACCACCGAAATTGCGTTCGTGCGCAGCGCCACCATCGCGCAGCGGCCACCGCCGGCATTGATGACAGGCGCCATCGGCTGGCTGCGGCAAAATTTATTGTCCACGCCGTTCAATATTGCGCTCACGGTGATCATCGCCCTTCTTTTCGCTTGGGTCGTTCCGGAGCTGGTCAAATTTCTGCTCGTTGACGCCGTCTGGAGCGGCAGTGACCGTGATGCCTGCCTTGAGTCCGTTCAGCATCGCGATATTGGCGCGTGCTGGCCGTTCGTGTGGGAAAGGCTGCCTTATTTCATCTATGGTTCGTACCCCATCCCGCAACGTTGGCGGGTGGATGTCTTTTTTGCGATGCTGGCGATCGGTGTCATCTGGCTGTTGTGGCTCAATGCGCCACGGCGTGATCTCGGCGCAATTTATTTTTTCATCATCTTGCCGGTTTCGTCATTCGTGTTGCTTACGGGCTGGTCGGCCATCGGTTTGCAGCCGGTGGACACGGTGCTGTGGGGTGGCGTGCTCGTGACGATCGTTGTCGCCTCCGTCGGTATCGTATTTTCGCTTCCAATCGGAATCCTTCTAGCGCTTGGACGGCGATCGCGGATGCCGGCCGTGCGAGCACTGTCCGTCATCTTCATTGAGTTCGTGCGGGGCGTGCCACTGGTGACAGTGCTGTTTATGGCGGGCGTGATGCTGCCCTTGTTCGTGCCGGAGCAGTATTCGCCAGATAAATTAGTACGCGCTCTTGTCGGCATCGCCATGTTTGCATCCGCCTATATGGCGGAAGTCGTGCGCGCCGGTTTGCAGGCTATCCCCAAGGGCCAGTACGAAAGCGCCATGGCCGTGGGCTTGCGCTATTGGCAAATGATGCGGCTGATCATTCTGCCGCAAGCGCTGAAAATAACGATACCGAACATCGTGAATACATATATTGGCCTGTTCAAGGACACGACGCTCGTGTTCATTGTCGGGATCTTCGACCTGCTGCGCACGATCGAGGTATCGCGGATCGATCCAAAGTGGGCAACGCCGGTCACCAGCACGACCGGCTACGCAGTTGCGGCAATATTTTACCTGATCTTCTGCTACGGCATGTCGCGTTATGCGCGCGCGATGGAAGCCCGGCTCGCCAAAAGTGACCGACGATAAGGGAAAGCCATGAACGTCGCAGGAGACCACGGATCGTTGCTAAAGCCCGCGAAGCTCAACACGGCGATTGCCGTCGAGCTCAACGACGTGAACAAGTGGTACGGCGACTTTCACGTGTTGCGCGACATCAATCTTAAGGTCATGGGCGGCGAGCGAATTGTGATTTGCGGACCATCCGGGTCAGGCAAATCGACCATGATCCGCTGCATCAATCGCCTGGAAGAGCATCAGGCGGGACACATTCTCGTTGACGGCGTGGAATTGACGGCGGACCTGAAAAAAATCGACGAGGTGCGGCGCGAGGTTGGAATGGTGTTCCAGCACTTCAATCTGTTTCCGCACCTGACGGTCTTGGACAATTGTACGTTGGCGTTGATCTGGGTCCGCAAGATGCCGAAGAAGCACGCCGAGGAGGTGGCGCTACACTATCTCCAGCGTGTGAAAATTCCCGAGCAAGCCAAAAAATACCCCGGTCAATTGTCCGGCGGCCAGCAGCAAAGGGTCGCCATTGCGCGCGCACTGTGCATGAATCCAAAGATCATGTTGTTCGATGAACCGACGTCCGCACTCGACCCCGAGATGGTCAAAGAAGTGCTCGATACCATGGTGGAGCTCGCGGAGGATGGAATGACCATGTTGGTCGTGACCCACGAGATGGGCTTTGCCCGCGAGGTTGCGAACCGCATTGTGTTCATGGACGAGGGACAAATTGTCGAGGCCAATGTTCCGGACGAATTTTTCGCACACCCCAAGCACGAGCGCACAAAGCTGTTCCTCAGCCAAATTTTGCGTTGAAGAATTCGCTTACTATTGAAGGATCGCCCGTCAGTCTTTCGTAACGGGGAGGTCGGGGCGCGCGCCCCATTCTGACCATGAACCGTCATAGATGCGGGCCGGCGATTTGCCGAGTGCATCGAGTCCAAGGGCAAGGATGACGGCGGAGACGCCGGAGCCGCAGCTCGTGATGATCGGCTTGTCGGTATCAACGCCGGCTTTCTTGAAAGCTTGTGCAATACGTTCGGGCGCGACGAGCTGTCCATTCTCGACAAGTTCGGACGACGGGACATTAATCGCACCCGGCATATGACCGCCGCGCAGGCCGGGCCGGGGCTCAGGGTCGCGGCCGGCGAACCGTCCGGCCGGCCGGGCATCGACGATCTGCGCGCTACCGCTATTGATTGCCATCTGGACGTCGCCCTGCATCGCCACAGCGCCTGTGTTCATCTCGGCGTTAAACTTGCGGGCGACGCGCATCACGGCGCCCGCTTCGGTCTTGTGCCCTTCAGCGGTCCATGCCGGCAGGCCGCCATTGAGGATGTATACGTTTTTGGCGCCGAAAATGCGGAACGTCCACCACACGCGTGGCGCAGAAAAAAGGCCGAGCCCGTCATAGACGACGATGGTCTCGGTCTCGGTGATGCCGAGAGCGCCCGCCGTCGCACCGAACTGGTCTGGTCCGGGCAGCATGTGCGGCAGATCGGTGGAATGATCGGCGACAGCGTCGATATCGAAAAATACCGCTCCCGGAATGTGCGCGGCGAGATATTCTGCCTTGGCATTACGTTTTTGGGCCGGCAGGTAATACGACCCGTCCACCACGACGACGCCAGGTTTGCCGAGCTGGCTTGCCAGCCATTCTGTAGATTTGAACCAGCGACTTGCCGAGTTTGTAGCATTCATAATTGTGGACCAACCAAAGGACGTTAATGCGCACCATCGCGCAATCGTTCCGCCATCGCAACTAGGCGAAGGCCAACCGCACGCGGCGGTTTTGTTTGCCCTTCTTTTCGATTTGGGTGACGCGAACGGCGCCGATTTCTCCAGTTGCACGAACATGAGTACCGCCGCAGGGCTGGAGGTCGAGATCGGCGATCTCAATCAAACGCACGCGGCCGGTACCCGTCGGTGGCATCACCGACATTGTTTTGACCAGGCCGGGATTGGCTTCGAGTTCTGCATCGGTGATCCATCGGCTGCTGACCGCAGCATTACTGGCAATCATCTCGACGACCTTGGCTGTAATCGCGTCCTTGTCGAGACCAGCCTCTGGAATGTCGAAATCGAGACGGCTTTCGTTTTCTCCGACAGAGCCGCCCGTTACCGCATAAGGCAGCGCCGCGGACAGCAGATGCAGCGCTGTATGCATGCGCATGCGGGCATAGCGTTTATCCCAGTCGATCTCAGCAGTTACGGTGTCGCCGATTTTTGGCGTAGCTGAGCCGGTCGCCGGAATATGGGCGATCTCGCTCTTGGCGGCGTCGGTGTAAATCGCGGTCGCGATCGGAATGCGCGTGCCGTCCGCCGTTACGAGTTTTCCAGTGTCGCCCGGCTGTCCACCCGAGGTCGCATAAAAAACCGTCCGGTCCAGAACGATGCCGCCTTGTTCGGTCAAGGCGAGCACACGCGCAGTGCAGTTTTTGAGATACGAGTCTTCACGAAACAGGCAATCGGTAGGCATTATCACGCCTTTTCGAACGGCGGTTTTATGTCTGTTTTGCGCTCAAGCCATTCGGGCATAGGAAGTTTCTTCGCGCGTAGAAATTCCGGATTGAACAGCTTCGATTGGTAGCGCGTACCATAGTCGGCAAGGATCGTGACGATCGTCTTGCCCGGCCCCAGGTCTTTCGCCAATCGGATAGCGCCCGCGATGTTGATGCCCGAGGATCCGCCCAGGCAGAGGCCCTCGTGCTCGAGCAGATCGAAGATAATTGGCAGCGCTTCCTCGTCAGGGATGAGGTAGGCCTTGTCGACTTTGATGTCTTCGATGATCGGCGTCACGCGCCCCAGGCCAATGCCTTCGGTGATCGAACCGCCCTCAGTTGCTTTTGCCTGGCCGTCCTTGAACAGGTGGTACATCGCCGCGCCACGCGGATCTGCCACGCCGATTACAATGTCTTTTTTTTTCTCTCGAAGGAACGACGATGCGCCCGCGATGGTGCCGCCCGTGCCGATCGCGCATATGAAACCGTCGATGCGGCCCTGGCACTGGTCCCAAATTTCCGGGCCCGTAGACACATAGTGCGCCTTGCGGTTGTCCAGATTATTCCACTGGTCGGCAAAGATGACGCCGTTCTTTTCGGATCGCTTCAATTGTTCAGCAAGCCGGCGTCCGACATGTTGGTAATTATTCGGATTTGAATATGGCGCCGCGGGGACCTCTACCAATTGAGCGCCGCACAGGCGCAGCATATCTTTTTTTTCCTGGCTCTGCGTCTCCGGTATGACAATGAGCGTGCGGTAGCCGCGTGCATTGGCGACAAGCGCCAGCCCGATGCCGGTGTTGCCGGCAGTCGCCTCGACAACAAGGCCACCGGGACGCAATTCGCCGCGCTTCTCGGCCTCCAGGATCATTTGCCGACCCGCACGGTCCTTGACCGAGCCACCCGGGTTCATGAATTCGGCCTTGCCCAAGATGGTGCAGCCGGTCGCTTCAGAGGCCTGCTCAAGTTTAATGAGCGGCGTGTGGCCGATGGCCTCGATGATGCCGTCGCGGATTTGCATGCCCGGTTCCGGGGATTGGCAGGACCTTTCAACGTAGTGGAGCCCAAATCGCGCGACAAGGGCGGCAGAACTGCGAATTGGAGGCAATCCGGGCCAATTTCCCGCCGATTTGGCGTTCAGGACAATTCAATTGCCTCTGTCGCGGAAACTTCTCCGAAACCATAGAGCCGCATCGGTCCAGATAAAACGAACACGTTCATCAGTTTTTTCCAGCCTGGGTCTATTCGTGACACTTGGGTTTTAAGTGAAATTCGGACCCGGCAGTTAGCTCATCGACCGATGACCCTCGACGTCCATACGCTTTTCATGGTGACAATCTATGTGGAGGCCATTGTCGGCCTGCTCCTGCTGTTCGTCTGGGCGCAGAACATGGCGCTACGCGCCGTTTGCTGGTGGGGCTTCGCCCACCTGATCCGTCTCGCGTCTATCGGGCTGTTCGGCACGTACGGTGAGACGCCCGATCTTATCAGCATCGATCTCGCCAACGCCTTGTTGTTCACCGCTTTCGCCGTGACATGGACGGGCGCGCGCGTTTTCGACGGCCGTCCTGTTGAGCCGGTCTATCTGGTGACGGGCGCCGTGATTTGGTTGCTGGTCTGCCGACTTCCGTTGTTGACCGACAACATGGATATGCGCTCGCTGATCGCGTCCGCTATCATCACCGGCTACATCTGGCTGACGGCCTACGAGTTTTGGCAGGGCCGCGACGAGCCTCTGGTATCACGCTGGCCGGCCGTCTTCATGCTATTCGCTCAAGGCGCCCTGTTCTTGTTGCGGACGCCGATGGTCGGGGTGCTGCAAGGGTCACCCGCAAACGACAGCATGTTTGGCAGCGTGTGGATGACCGTGCTGAGCTTTGAGTCGCTTCTGTTCACCATCTCAACCGCATTTATCCTGCTCGCAATGGCGAAGGAGCGCACAGAACTACGACATCGTACTGCGGCAATGGTCGATCCGCTCACGGGCATCGCGAACCGACGTTCGTTTCTGCAGGATGCCAACATGCTTGCCAAGCGTCATATCGGCAATCCGCATCCGACCGCCGTCCTGTTGATCGATCTCGACCACTTCAAGTCGATCAACGATCGGTTCGGCCACGCGCTCGGCGACCGCGTCCTGGCGATCTTTGCGGACGCTGCGCGAAAATCGATGCGTGGTTCGGATCTGTTCGGTCGGCTTGGCGGCGAGGAATTTGCCGCTGTGCTGACCGAGACGAGCCGCGACAAGGCCATTGTCGTCGCAGAGCGAATTCGTGAGAGCTTTGCCCAGATGGCACAAGAGGTCGATGGCTGCCCGGTTTGTGCAACGGTCAGTATCGGGCTTGTTCATTCGCAAGAACAGACCCTCGACGTGTCAGAACTTCTCGCGCAAGCCGACCACGCGCTTTATTACGCAAAAGAGCGCGGCCGCAACCGCGTCGAAGCCGCCTCGCTCGACATGGTGTTCGGGCACAGGGACGCCGACGGCAAGCCTTCCATCGGTTCGAAAGCGGCAGCGAAAAGCGCCGCCTGAACGGACGCCGCGCCCGTGACGCGCTGCCGCGGCCTTCCCAATTGACCGGGGCCTTCGAATTAGTCCACTTTAGGACGAATGGGCCGAATTGTCGGCCACGGATTAGTGGGATCCCAAACTAATTCAAAGATCTAGGAGGAGATGAAATGCGTATTTTTGGTTGGCTCGGGTTAGCCGCCTTAGTGTTTACAGTGGGCGGAGCGGCCCAAGCCGAGACCGTCAAGATTGGCGTGGTGCTTCCATTTAGCGGAGCCAATGCCGATCTCGGTCATCAGGTCGACAAGGCGTTCGATCTTTACGTCAAGCTTCACGCCAACGACATCGCGCCGCACAAAGTCGAGATCATCAAACGCGATGAGGGCCCGCCGACCGGAGCGGTAGCCAAGACCGTCGCCACCGAACTGATCACCAACGATAAGGTGCAGATCCTCACTGGCTTCGTATTCTCGCCGTCGGCGATCGCGCTTGCGCCGGTCGTGACGCAAGCAAAAGTGCCGATGGTGATTGCCAATGCCGGCACCGCCTGGATCACCAATTTGTCGCCCTATATCGCGCGGCTGTCGTTCAGCATGTGGCACCACGGTTACCCGATGGGCGCCTATGCTCACGACAAGATTGGCTGCAAGACCGCCGCGCTCGCTTACACCGATTTCCCGCCCGGCAAGGATTCCACCGAAGCCTTCAAGACCGGTTTCGAAAAAGCCGGAGGCAAAATCACAGAATCAATCCCGATGGGCAGCCCGGTGCAGGTGCCGGACTTCACGCCGTTCTTTCAGAAGATCAAGGACGCCAAGCCTGATTGCATGTACGTGTTCATCCCCTCCGGCGCACACGCCGCGGGCGTGATGAAGACCTACGGCGAACTCGGCATGCGCAAAGCCGGCGTCAAGTTGATCGGCCCGATGGACCTGATCCCTGACAACAAGCTGCAGGACATGGGTGACGCTGCCATCGGCACCATCGTGATGGGCAACTACGCCGTCGATCTCAACAATGCCGAGAACAAGGCCTTCAACGCCGAATGGCACAAAGCCTATGGCAAGGACTCTTATCCGGACTTCATGTCGGCGGCCGGCTGGGACACCATGCATGCCATTTTCGACGCCATCAAAAAGCTCAATGGCAAGACCGATGACGGCGCCAAGGTGATCGATGCGATGAAGGGCTGGAGCGCCAACGGTCCGCGCGGCAAAGTTGCCATCGACGCCGCCACCCGCGACATCGTGCAGGACGAAAATGCCATGGAAGTGATCCGCAAGCCGGACGGTAAACTGGGCATCAAAGTTCTTGGCACGACCAAGGCCGTTAAAGACGAGTGCAAGGAGCTCAAGGTCGGCCGCTGCGGCTCGTGATTGATTGACGCGATTTGACACTCAACGGCGCCGCCGCGCATAAAGACGCGGCGGCGTTTTCTTCAACACGGGGTGGGGCTCGTGCCGCATTTCGCTATCGTCGCCGTCAGCATTCTGTTCGACGGCTTGGCTTACGCCATGTTCCTGTTCATCACCTCCGTTGGCCTGTCGGTCACGATGGGGCTGATGGGCTTTGTGAACCTGGCGCATGGCGCGTTTGCGATGGCGGGCGGCTACCTCGTCGTCACGCTCACGCGCACACTCGGTATAGACTTCGTTCCATCGCTTGTCATTGCTGCGGTGTTGGTCGGCGCGGCGAGTGTCGTCTTCGAGCGTGTGCTCTACCGGCGCCTCTATAAATCCACAGACCTTGAGCAGGTGCTGCTCACCATCGGCCTGGCCTTCATGGCGATCGCGACGGCGACCTATTTCTACGGTCCCATCCCGAAGTCGGTCCCGCTGCCCGATTGGTTGCAAGGCGACGTCAATCTTGGCTTCCGCTATTTCCCGAGTTACCGCGCCTTCCTGATCGTGCTCGGCGCCGTCCTCATTGCAGTCCTTTGGTACGGATTTGAGCGCACCAATGTGGGCGCCAAGATCCGGGCGGCTGTCGATAATCGGCGCATGGCCGAGTCGGTCGGCATCAATGTGGATCGGCTATTTACGCTGACGTTTGCACTAGGCTCGGGGCTTGCCGCGCTCGGCGGCGGACTTGCAATTCAATTGTTTGGCCTCTCGCCCAGTTTCGCGGTGCTTTATTTGGTGCTGTTCTTGATCGTCGTTGCGGTCGGCGGGCTGGGTAGTCTCAAGGGCACATTGCTCGCGGCATTGGTGCTCGGCGTTTTCGACACTGCCGGAAAGTATCTGCTCGCCGACGCCGGCGGATTTTTCATTTATGCGGTTACTGTCGTTGTCCTCCTGATCAAGCCTGCAGGGTTCTATGGCCGTGAGTGACATCACGAGCACGCCAAACCGCGGACAGGCGCGCGAGCGCGCCGCTGAGTATTTGCTCAAGCGGCATCGATTTCGTTGGACGGAAGGATTGCCCTGGCTGATTGCGATCGGCGTCTTTTTTGTTTTCCCGGATCGCATGACGTTCGGCAGCCAGGTGCTGGTCATGGTGATGTTCGCGCTTTCGCTTGACCTGATCCTTGGCTATGCCGGCATCGTGACCCTTGGCCACGCCGCGTTCTTCGGTATCGGTGCCTACACGGTCGGCTTGGCTGCGGCCCGACTGCAATGGACCGAACCGATTAGTGGCCTCTTTGCCGCTGCGATCGCGGCCGGGATTGTCGGCTTCATCACCGGATGGTTTTTGCTGCGCTATCGCGGCCTCACTTTGCTGATGCTGACGCTGGCGACGGCGATCATGCTGCAGGAAACCGGCAATCTACGCTCGGACATTTCCGGTGGCTATGACGGTCTGCCAGGGCTCACGTTCAAGCCCTTGTTAGGCGTGTTCGACTACGATCTCTACGGGCACACGTACTATCTCTATGCGCTCGCGGCGCTAGCAGTCGTGTTTTATTTCGTTCGCAGGGTCGTCTATTCGCCATTCGGGCAAGCTCTCACGGGTATCCGGGAAAATGTGCGACGGATGCACGCGATCGGCTCGCCCGTCCATTGGCGGTTGGTGACCGTCTACACGATCGCGGCGTCGATCGCCGGCGTTGCAGGTGCCCTGTTTACGCAAACCAATGCTTACGTCACGTTGACGGTGTTCGACTTCGACAATTCCGCCAAAGTCATGGTGATGCTGATCCTCGGAGGGACCGGACGGCTTTACGGCGCTTTCATTGGCGCCGCTGTTTACATGGTGCTTGAGGATTATTTTTCGAAGTTAAGCCCGACCTTCTGGCAATTCGGCATCGGGCTGATGCTGGTGCTGGCCGTCCTGTTCGCGCGCCGCGGCATCCTCGGCCTGTTCGAGAGCGCTGCTGAGTATTTCGCAAAGAGGAAACAGCCGTGACCGCCGCTCTGCAAGTCGAAGGATTGAACCGCGCTTTCGGTGCTCTGCCGGTGACGCGCGACGTCAATCTCACGCTCGAGCGCGGTGCGCGTTGCGCGCTCATCGGGCCAAACGGAGCCGGCAAGACAACTTTGGTGAATTTGATTACCGGGGCGCTGAAGCCGCATTCCGGTCGTGTCTTTCTCAACGGCGAGGACATAACCGCGTCGAGCCAGGCTGACCGCGCGCGGCGCGGCCTCGCGCGCACCTTCCAGATCAACCAACTTTTCCGCGGGCTGACGGTCCTTGAAAATCTTTGCATGACCATCGGCGAGCGCGACGGCAATTGTAACAATCTGTGGCGTTCCGCTGGCTCCAAGCGTGCGGTGATTGACGAAGCGCTCGATCATCTCGACTCGCTGCGTTTGACCGATGACGCACTCAAATTGGTCCGCGAGCTGCCATATGGCCGCCAGCGCCTCGTGGAAATCGCTATTGCGCTTGCCCAAAAGCCGCGCGTGCTGCTGCTCGATGAACCTGCCGCCGGTGTGCCGTCTTCGGAAAGCCACCTCATCCTCGACGTGGTCGCAGCGCTCGATCCGGACATCGCAGTGCTCATCATCGAACATGACATGGATGTGGTATTCCGCTTTGCCAAGGAGATCACCGTGCTTGTGCAGGGCGCAGTGTTTACGCAAGGCACGCCGAAAGAAATTATGAATAACGAGCAGGTGAGGGCGGTCTATCTCGGCCAGGAAGACCACCGTGGAGGCCATCGTGGTTGAGCGCGCACTCGAGCTCGACAATGTCCGTGCCGGCTATGGTGAGACGGTGGTGCTTGAGGATATGCGTTTCGCGCTTGGCGCGAGCGAGACCGTGTCTATCATCGGCCGCAACGGCGTTGGAAAGACGACATTGCTCGCAACCATCATGGGCCACACCACGTTGCATGGTGGCCGCGTGTCGCTGCATGGGAAGGATATCTCCAAGGTTGCAACCTATCGCCGCGTCACCGCCGGACTCGGCTACGTACCGCAGGAGCGCGAGATCTTTCCTTCGCTGACGGTACGCGAGAACCTGGAGGTTGCGGCGCGGAGCGGGCCATGGTCAATCGCAACGGTGTTCGAACTATTTCCGCGGTTGAGCGAACGCAGCGAAAATCGTGGCAATCAACTGTCTGGCGGTGAACAGCAGATGTTGGCAATCGGCCGTGCGTTAATCGGCAATCCGACGGTGCTTCTGATGGACGAACCGTCGGAGGGTCTTGCGCCGGTCATAGTTGAGGAATTGGCGCGCGCTGTGAAGCGATTAACGCAAGCCGGCGGCCTCGCGACCGTCCTTGTGGAGCAAAATTCGCGACTTGCGCTCGATATCGCGCCCCGCGCGGTAGTGATGGATCGCGGCCGTATCGTTTTTGACGGGCCGAGCGAAACATTGCGGAATGATCCGGCCAAGCTCGAGCAGCTCATTGGCGTGGTGAAGGCGTAAATTTATTCTTCGTCATGGCCGGGCTCGTCCCGGACATCCACGCCTTCCTTGGTGCGATGTTGCAAAGACGTGAATGCCCGGCACAAGGCGGGGCATGACAAGCGGCGGGGCATCTGCCCACTCAGATGCCAATGCATTGTGTTCCGTGCGCGCCGCTGGCATAGAGCGCGCATGAAACGCAGCACCGATCGTATTCTCAGCACCCACGTCGGTAGTTTGATCCGGCCTGATGCCTTGCAGGACTTCCTGCGCGCAAAACAAGGCGGCAAGCTTTACGACGAAAAGGCTTACCAGACATGTTTGACGGACTCTGTGGCCGGAGTCGTTCGCCAACAGGCGAAAGCCGGCATCGATGTGGCCAGCGATGGCGAATTCGGGAAATCGATCAGCTGGGCGCAATACGCACTGGAGCGGCTTTCGGGGTTTGAGCGCCGCCCGATCAAGCAGGAAGCCGCCAATCCATTCAAGCGCGGCGCGGATCGCACCAAATTTTCCGAGTTTTATGCCGAACTCGATGCCAAGGAGGCCGTCTCGACGACCACCGAAGCAATATGCGTTGGTCCGATCAAATACACAGGCCAAGCGGAGCTCCAGCGCGATATCGATAACTTCAAAGCCGCGATCAAAAATGTGAAAGTCGAAGAGGGGTTCCTCCCGGTCGCCGCGCCGGCGAGCGTGATCCCCGATCGAAAAAATGAATACTACAAGAGCGACGAAGAATTGCAGGCAGCGATCGCGCAAGCGATGCGCACCGAATACAAGATGATCGTCGATGCCGGCTTTGTCGTGCAACTCGACGATGCGCGCAGCGCGGTCACATATGATCGCATGGTGCCACCCGCGAGCTTTGCCGATTACCGGCGGTGGCTGTCGCAGCAAGTCGACATCCTCAATCACGCCATCGAAGGTCTGCCGGCGGATCGCATTCGCTATCATGTGTGCTGGGGCAGCTGGCCGGGGCCGCACACCAGCGACGTGGCGCTTAAAGATATTGTCGATCTGATCCTCAAGGTGAAGGTCGGCGCCTATGTGATTGAAGGCGCCAACCCGCGCCACGAACACGAATGGCAGGTGTGGAGAGATGCCAAGCTCGGACCCGGTCAGGTCCTGATCCCCGGCGTGATCAGCCACGCAACCAATGTGGTTGAGCATCCGGAGCTGGTGGCCGAACGTATCGTGCGGCTTGCAAAGGTGCTTGGGCGTGAGAACGTGATTGCAGGAACGGACTGCGGGTTTGCGCAAGGCCCGTTCTATCGCCGCGTGCATCCCTCTGTGATGTGGGCAAAACTTGAGGCATTGAGCGAAGGAGCCCGGCTTGCGAGCAAGGAACTCTGGTCCTAGACTCCTGGTTCTCTTGGGAAGCCGGAGTGCCGATCATGAACGTCAATGCGAAGCCCACGAGTGGACTAGCGATCCCGTTTGACCATCACCGTCTCGATCGGCTGATGGACGAGGCCGGCATCGATGTCGTGATCGCGACGTCCAAGCACAACGCGCAGTATTTGCTCGGCGGCCACCGCGCCAACTTTTTCGACTACATGGACGCGACCGGCGTCACGCGCTATCTGCCAGTCCTGGTCTATCCCAAGGGCAAGCCGGAGAAGGCAGCCTACATCGGCCACCGGCTTGAGAAATTCCAACGGGACGTGAAGCCGATGTGGACGCCGGAGACGCAGACGTCGTCGGCGGGCTCTGTCGATGCGATGCAGAAGGCGGTCGATCATATCCGCAAAAGTGGTCTGACGCCAAAGCGCATCGGCGTCGAATACGGATTTTTGCCTTACGACTCCTCACTGGTGTTGCGAAAAGCTTTTCCCGATGCCGAATGGGTAGACGCCTTGTTCGTGCTGGAGCGCCAGCGCGCGAAGAAATCACCCGAAGAATTGAAATTGCTGAAATATGCCTCCGAAGCCGTCATCGACTCGATGACAACAGTTATCGCCGCGAGCAAGCCGGGCGTGACAAAGAATGATGTCGTCGAGGCGCTTCGCCGCGAAGAGACGAACCGTGGACTGACCTTCGAATATTGTCTGATCACCAGCGGCACCAGCATGAACCGTGCGCCCTCTGACCGGCGTTGGGAGAAGGGCGAGATCATGTCGATCGACTCCGGTGGCAACCATCACGGCTACATCGGCGATGTCTGCCGCATGGCGATTCAGGGTGAGCCGGATGCCGAGCTCGAAGACTTGCTCGCCGAGATCGAAAGCATCCAGCGCGCGGCAATGAAACCGGTGCACGCTGGTGCCATGGGCAGGGAAATTTACGCCGCCGGGGAACCGCTGCGCGCGAAATCAAAGCACCACAACCACCTCGATTTCCTCGCGCACGGCATGGGCATGGTGAGCCACGAAGCGCCGCGCCTGACCGACCATGGTCCGGTGCCATATCCTGCGGAATATGCGGAGCGCCCACTCGAAGCCGGCATGGTTGTTTCGGTGGAGACGACGCTGACGCACCCCGTGCGTGGCTTCATCAAGCTCGAGGACACAGTGGTGGTCACCGAGAGCGGTCACGAGGTTTACGGCGAAGGCGCGCGTGGCTGGAACAGGGCGGGGATAAATTAGCGCGGTCTGTATCCGCTCGTCCCCCGCGAAAGCGGGGACCCAGAGAGAAAGACTGGATTCCCGCTTACGTGGGAATGAGCGGAGGACGTGGGTTTTGCGTCCAACAAATCGACCACACGCTAGCGTTTGCCGCCGGGCTGCACGCCGGTTTGCGCGGCTAGCGCGCTGAGCGCTTTGGAAATTTGGACGGGATATTTGGTGGCGCTTTCGAGCTTTCGGAGCGCTTCCGGCAATCGCGCCAGTTCGCGGGTCGTGTGTTCCCGGATTTGCGCCAGCGTAGGCGCGGGTGCGACACGTTTTCCGGCCCGCATCACAGGGACAATCAGCGCATCACCGGTTTGTGTGTCGTTTTCAAGCGTTAGAACGTCGCCTCGCATGCACCCGTCGGTATCGTAACTGCGCCAGACTTGCTTGCGCCCGGGCCAGGTGACTTTGCCCTCGGACAATTTGCGGCGCGGCGTCCCGGCGTATTCCTGAAGCTTGTAGGCGCAATCGAGCGACGGTGCGTCGATTGAAGCATCGAGATTGACGCCAATTCCATAGCCGTCGATCGGCGCTTTCGCCGCCATTATTGTCTGGAGCACATCCTCATTGATGCCTCCGCTGACAAGAATGATCACGTCTTTCAGCCCGCCATTGTCGAGAATAACGCGCACCTTGCGCGCCATCGCGGCGAGATCCCCGCTGTCGATGCGCACACCGCGGATCGCAATGCCATCGGCTTTCAATTTCGGCGCGAGCTCCACAACTTTGCGGGCGCCTGTCTCCGTGTCGTAGGTGTCGATCAAGAGGATCACACCATCGGGCCGCGCGCGCGCGAAGTTCTCGAAGGCCGTCATTTCGTCGTCGTGCACCTGGATGAAAGAATGCGCCATCGTGCCGACAATCGGAATGCCATAGCGCTCGCCCGCAAGCACATTCGCCGCGCCGGCAAAGCCCGCAAGATAGCTCGCGCGCGCAGAGAGCAGCCCGGCCTCGGCGCCGTGTGCCGTTCGCAAACCGAAATCCGAGAGAATCTTTCCCGGCGCTGCCAGCACCATGCGCGCCGCCTTCGACGCGATCAGCGTCTGGAAATGCAAAATATTGATCAGCCGCGTCTCGACCAGCTGCGCCATCGGCAGCGGCGCCGTGATGCGGATGAGCGGCTCGTTTGGAAAACACACAGTGCCTTCCGGAATTGCATGAACGTCGCCCGTGAAGCGTAAACCGGCAAGATAGTCGATCAGATTACCGCGAAAGCGCTTTGTGCTTTTTAGCCAATCGATTTCGCTACTCGAAAACC
>JBATYN010000567.1:0-3543 GCA_049674125.1 Pseudolabrys sp.
ACAGACGGCAACGGCGGAGGTGCTAAAGGTTATCAGTTCGTCGCCGGGCGATTTGCAGCCAGTGTTCGAAGCGATTCTGGAAAACGCTACACAGATTTGTGACGCTCAATTCGCCAATCTTCTGATCTACGAAGAAGGCGCGTTCCGGATTCCGGCCATGGTTGGGGCGCCACCAGAATGGGCGCAATTGCGGCACAAGGCTCCCGTGATCCACCCCGGGCCGAAGAATCCGCTAGGCCGTCTTGCAAGAACGAAAAAATTACAGCACATCGCCGACATCACCAAGGAAGGGGCCTACCTGGACCGGGAGCCGGCCTTTGTTCCGCTTGCCGATCTTGCCGGCGCACGGACGCTTCTCGTCGTTCCAATGGTAAAAGAGAACGAACTCGTCGGCGCCATCGGCATCTATCGCCAGGAAGTCCGTCCGTTCACGGATAAGCAGATTGAGTTGGTCGCAAGCTTTGGCGCGCAGGCTGTCATCGCCATCGAGAACACGCGGCTACTCAGCGAGTTGCGCGAATCGCTCCAGCAGCAGACGGCCACCGCCGACGTCCTGAAGGTCATCAGTCGCTCGACCTTTGATCTCAAGACAGTGCTCGACACGCTCGTTGAATCGGCCGCGCGGCTGTGCGAGGCCGACATGGCATCAATCAACCGGCAGCGCGAAGAGGATTTCCAGCAAATTGCGAATTTCGGTTTCGCTCCTGAGTTTGTTTCGTACATGGAGCAACATCCGATACCCTCAGGCCGGGGCTCGGCTGTCGGACGCGCGGTACAAGATAAAAAAATAATTCATATCCACGATGTGCTGGAAGACCCGGAATACACTTTTAAGGACGCCGCTAAAATCGGGGGCTTTCGGACTTTGCTCGCTGTGCCGATGGTGCGTGAGGGTGTGCCGATCGGCATCATTGCCTTGCAGCGTAAATCCGTGCGGCCGTTCACCGAAAAGCAGATCGAGTTGGTTGAGACCTTCGCCGACCAGGCAGTGATCGCGATTGAGAATGTCCGGCTGTTCGAAAGCGTTGAGGCGCGAACGCGCGAGCTCACCGCCTCCTTGGACAACCTGCAAACCGCGCAGGACCGCTTGGTGCAGACGGAAAAGCTGGCCTCGCTTGGTCAACTAACCGCGGGGATCGCGCACGAGATCAAGAACCCGCTCAACTTCGTCAATAATTTTTCGTCTGTTTCTACCGAATTGATCGAGGAATTGCAGAGCCTCCTGAAGGGTATGGCAATTGACCAGAAAGCGCTGACCGAGGTCAACGAACTAGCCGATATATTACGAAGCAATCTCGAAAAGATTGTCCAGCATGGCAAGCGTGCGGATTCAATCGTCAAGAACATGCTGTTGCATTCGCGCTCAGGCTCAGGCGAACACCGCCCGATCGACATCAATACCGTGGTGGAAGAGAGTCTTAATCTTGCTTATCATGGTGCACGCGCGGAAAGACAGGGTTTCAATATCACGCTGGAAATGTCCTTTGACCCGACGGCCGGCGAAGTCGATTTATATCCGCAGGAGATTACGCGCGTTCTGCTCAATTTGATTTCAAATGGTTTCTATGCGGCGACGAAGCGTAAGGGACAAGCGACCGACGATAGCTTCGAGCCCACCTTGACAGCAGCGACCAGAAATCTCGGCGATCACGTTGAGATCCGGATACGCGACAACGGCGCTGGCATTCCCGATGAGGTAAAAGGAAAAATGTTCAATCCCTTTTTCACAACCAAACCCGCCGGAGAGGGCACTGGCCTTGGCCTTTCCATTAGTCACGATATCATCGTCAAGCAGCATTCGGGCTCGATTGACGTCGAAACACAGCCTGGGGAATTCACAGAGTTCAGGATTGTTCTCCCCCGTACTTCGGCGTTCAATGCCAAAACGGGGGGGCGATCGTGAGTGTACTCATACTCGTAGTCGATGACGAGCCGGACGTCGAAATGCTGTTTCGTCAGCAATTTCGCCATGATCTCCGCGCTGGTCGGTTCACCATGGAGTTTGCTCAATCTGCGCTTGCCGGGTTGCAGTGCATCACCGATGCGAGAAACGCTTCGCTTATCCTCATTCTGTCCGACATCAACATGCCGGGAATGACGGGTCTTGAAATGCTACCCCAGGCCAAGGCGGTCCGGCCGGACGTCCCGATCATCATGATCACCGCCTACGGCGACGCAGAAACCAAACGCAAGGCTTTGGAGGGTGGAGCTGAGGCGCTTTTTACCAAGCCGATCGATTTTACGATATTGCGAAGCGAGATCGATACGCGCGTTGAGCGGGCAGCATGACCACCCTGATACTGGTCGTTGATGACGAGCCAGACCTGGAGGCTCTTGTTCTACAGAAATTTCGTCATCAAATCCGCGATGAAGCGGTTACATTTCTTTTTGCGCATGATGGCGTTGAAGCGCTGGAAGCTCTTAAGGCTAACGACGACATCGATTTAGTCGTCACCGACATCAATATGCCGAGGATGGACGGCCTCTCGTTGCTGCGGAAGTTGCAGGAGCAAGAGAAGAAGGTGTCGACCATTATCGTCTCAGCTTATGGCGACATGAACAACATACGCAGTGCCATGAATGGCGGAGCATTTGACTTTGTAACAAAACCGATCGATTTCCAGGATCTTGAAACCACAATCGCCAAGACCATTCGGCACATTGAAGTGCTGCGGGATGCGCAACAACGACAGGCGTCGGCTGAGCGCGCTTATGCCTCGCTTTCACGCTACTTTTCGCCAAACCTCGCCCAGCAGCTTGCAGGTGATACGGGCTCGATCGATCTTGCCGGGCAGCGGCGAGAGATTGCAAGTCTGTTCACAGATATTGCGAGCTTCACCGCTCTCGTTGAGACGCTGGAACCAAGTGTGCTAGGCCCGCTTCTCAATACGTATTTAACAGGCATGACCGATATCGTATTCGCACACGATGGGACGGTCGCAAAAATTGTCGGCGACGCTCTGCACGTTCTGTTTGGTGCCCCTGGAGAGCAGGCGGATCATGCCGCTCGGGCCATCGCCTGCGCGCAGGCTTTGGACGAATACGCGCAAGCGTTCCGCGATCATTGCCATCAAAAAGGAATTTCGCTGGGCGTGACACGGATCGGTGCGCATGCCGGACCGGCCATCGTCGGCAATTTTGGCGGTGAACGATTTTTCGACTACACCGCTTATGGCGACACGATCAATGTCGCGGCGAGACTGGAATCGGTCAACAAACAGCTCGGCACACGCATTTGTGTAAGCGCCCACCTCGCATCGAAGGTCGAGGCTTTCTATGGGCGTCCCGTTGGGGACCTCGTCCTGCGAGGCAGATCCGAGGCACTACGCGCATTCGAACCTTTGGATGAAAAACGGTTCAAAGATGCAAAGACGAAGAGCTATCTGGAAGCTTTCAGCAAACTCGAAAAAGGCGATCCAGGCACAAGGGCCGCTTTTGCGGCGTAGGTTGGCGATCAGCCAAATGATCCGCTAGGCAGCCTCCACCTCAAGCGACTCTTGAATGGGGCTACCGGCACGCGCATTGCGATGGACTGATGTGGTG
>JBATYN010000568.1:0-4949 GCA_049674125.1 Pseudolabrys sp.
GTCGAGGGCCTCACTGATCTGCACGAGATCGTCAGTGCCATTATCCGCTCGGCGCTGGCCGATGAAGCGTTGGTGGTGGGTCTCAAAGGTCGGATTGCCGACATGCAGGGGCGTCTCGATCGCCTGCAGGACCGCGCCTCCAAACGACGGCAGATCGCAAAAGACGTCATGGTGGAGCTCGACCTTAAAAAGATCACGGCGCCGGATTTCTCGGTCTCGATCCGGCCCGGCATGCCGGCCCTGCAGGTGCTCGATGAGGCCGCGGTGCCCAGCATCTATTGGCAGCCCAGTGCCCCGCGATTGAAGCGGCAGGAACTGTTGAGCGAGCTTAAACACGGCGCTGACATCACTGGGGTTGCCCTCTCCAATCCGGAGCCGGTGTTAAGCGTGAGGACAAGGTGATGGGCTTTTCGGCAAAACAGCTGCAAGCACTGCGCCGTCCGCTCGATGGCCGCCAGATCCGCACCCGCGAGGCCCATGGCCGGGAGCTGTCATATATCGAGGGATGGTTTGCCATCTCGGAGGCCAATCGCATCTTTGGATTCGATGCCTGGAGCCGGGAAACTCTCGAAACACGCTGCGTGCTGTCCCGTGAAAACCGCGGCACATTCCTCGCCGTCTACATCGCGAAAGTGCGCATCACCGTGCAGGTGGCAGGCGCAACCGTCATTCGTGAGGGCCATGGTTCAGGTGAAGGCCGCGGGACTTCACCTGGCGAAGTGCACGATATTGCCCTTAAAGCTGCAGAGACCGATGCCAGCAAACGCGCCTTTGCGACCTTTGGCAGACCATTTGGCCTTGAGCTTTATCGGCAGAGCCGCACGACGAAGTCCCCTTCGCCGCCCTTACAGCCAGCCCCAACCGCTGCAGAGCCGACGCGCTTTGGTTTTCACCCCGATGACTCCACGCCCATTCCACGACCGTCGCGCTATTACGGGCGCCGGCAATCACCGCCCCACAATGAGCACTATCGAGAGGGAAGGCCCTCGACACGTCAACAGCCATCTGCTCCGCCACTTGCTCCGGCGATCGCGGATCCCTCCCCGGCCCAGGAACTTTCCAGGGTCGAACCAGCTAAGATCGACAAAAGCATTCTCGCTCTCGCCGAACCCAGACGACGTCGCGATAAGTCTCATTTGCGCTTTGTGGCGGCCCAACCCTGCCTGGTGTGTGGACGTCATCCCTCTGACCCACATCATCTGCGCTTTGCCCAACCGCGCGCCTTAGGGATCAAAGTCAGCGACGAGTTCACCGTGCCTCTGTGCAGGGGTCATCACCGGCAGCTGCATCAGGCCGGCAACGAGGTGGCGTGGTGGAAAACTATCAATATTGATGCACTGCCGGCGGCACGCCAGCTCTGGGAACAGACCCATCCGAACGAAGACCAAACGCAAACGGTGCCTCAGCCAGAATCTGCGGCCAAACCCTGATGGCGACCGAGAAGCAGATTGCGGCAAACCGACAAAACGCCAGGAACAGTACCGGTCCGCGCACCGAATACGGCAAGCGCCGCTCAAGACGCAATGCGATCCGTCATGGGCTAACTGCCGAAACTGTCATTGATGTTCTTGAAGATCCCGCAGCCTACAAATCACTTCACCGGGCGATCCACGCCGATTACCGGCCGCGCACCAATTTTGAGCTTGAGCTGGTCGCCCGCCTTGTATCGCTGCTGTGGCGGTTGCGGCGTTCGGTGGCGATCGAGAGCGGAATAATGAGCAGTGTGGATAAGAGCTTGCGCAAGCGAAGTTCAATGAACAGCGCACAACCCAATAACCAGAGGCTCAGTCTCTTTTACACCCTCGCCCCTACCCTCGCGCCCAAAGCGACAGATTCCGGTCAATTGAACGCAAATCTGAATGAGGCCAAACGAGATGGCGCTGCGCGTTTGGTAAAATCAACTTTGAAATACGATCTCGCGCGTTCATTTATGCGGAGCTCGAGCCTCGACGGCGACGTCTTCGAGCGACTCGGCCGTTACGAAATAAGACTGTGGCGGCAGGTGCTACAAACAATATTGCTGCTTAATTCGATAAATCGTGGCGCAAAGGAATACGCCGACTACGATGAAAAATATTTCAACTTGAGAAATGGCAGGGCAAAACATCGACGCGCCCTATGGCCCCCGTTTGTTACTTCCGACTAGAGCGCGCATTAACTTTTGCACCGTTTTACGCCAATTACTATGCGGACATCACGTCAGCCGAAGTATGGAGCGGTACATACAGCCGGCAGATCACGCGATCCGCTCTGAGCGGTCGTTCAATAAATTGTAACCAGCTCAATCTTTTGCTCGAGGTGGTCGCCCTTCCCGCAATAGCGAACGTCAATCATCGGGAGCGGAACGTCGCTATGGGTCATTTGCGGACATCGTGACTAGCTCGCACAATGTACGCCTCAATCGCAAAGGCGGACATTAATCGTCGGCTTGGGAATGTTTGCTATGTGCCAACAGCGTGCATTCGCGCACCGATCCGCACAAATACGCCAAGCTCTCACATTCAACTTATAATACCTACTTCTTAAACTCATGACGCCATTGACTTGGCGTCATATTAAAACGTGCTCGGAAGCTCTTGTTGAAATGCGATAAATCGTTAAATCCACAGCTGTAGGCAATTTCCGATATGCCTTTGGTCCGCTGAAGCGGATCTTTCAGTGCCTTAGTGCACACATCCAGTCGTGTTTCGAGCAACCAGCGTCCAAATGTTTGTTCAGTTTTTTTGAAGTGCAAATGCAACGTTCGAACCGATACGCCAAAATGCTCGGCAACAAATTTTGGAGCCAGCCCAGGAAAATGAAGGTTTTGCTCACAGAAGGCGAGCATCCCCTCGAGCTGAAGTTCAGCTTGCAGACGTTTTAAAGGTACCTCAGTCGCGCTCGCGAGTGCCAGCAAGTTGCAGAGGTTCTCGGTAAGCAGGCTTGATTCATTTTCAGTCAGATCGTCGGAGACTAGTCGAACCATATGTCGCCGCGCGAGATCAAGAAAATGGGAGTTTGAAAACTTATAAAGTGCTCGTTGACGCAACCAAGGAGCACGCGAGTTGATCATCGCGCGTGGAACAACAGCGACGGCACGGCATCCATCATTGGAAAGCATCGCCCGGAACGGCCGACGGCAGTCCGATATTACGACGTCATTTCGGCGGAATGTCGCCGACTCATTCCACTGGTCTATCGCAGTCTGGCCTCGCAATTGCAGGTAGATAGTATAGTGATCTGCAGGAGCTCTCGCGATGTCTCGGGCGGTGCGAATGATCTCATAGCTGGTCGATTCGCACGTCGCAAAGCGAAGCGGGCCAAAGTTGCGGACCGTGAGGCAGGCCGAAAACCGCTCAGATGGAGCTTCAGGGGAAATACTGAATAGCGTGTTGCAAATCATCTCGCGCCAGTAAGCGAAGCGATCACGCTCATTGATCGTGTCGGTCGACCAGGAAACCATGCCCCCTCCGCGCGCGCCAAATGCCAGGAAGTAGCCTTAAAGCCGCCCTTTGCGCTCTTATCCTACTCGCTTGCGCTTTCGGCCAAGATTGCATGTGGCGACGAGCGTATACATCCGCGCCGGCACTAACTGCAAGATCAAACACGCGTGTGATAAACGCCGGGGGCCCGCTTCTTTATGGTCATTGCGCTCTCAACCAAGCCCATTGCGCTGTATGACGTGATTGCGCTTCACGTCGGGGACTCAAGTCGCGCAAGGTCACCTTTCTTCCGGAATCATGCCGGGTGGTATTCTGATCCGAGACCTTATTTCACCTTCAGCTGCGATTCTCCCCACATTTTTTACATCAGTTCTTTCCTTTCGCAGGAACACCGTGGAGTGCCGACCGGCTTTGATCGGTTCGGTTTTAAGCTAGGACGGCTCAGATGAATCCAGATGGCTTCTCTACGGCCCGCTTTTCGACAGCTGATCTGCCCGAAAAGGACCGAGTTGCAATATGGCGCGAGCAATACGGACGAAAGGCGCTGAAACTCGATTTTGAGCCCATAAATGAAATTCCATTTGAGTGCGCTGTCGCGTTCCGCGCATTGCCCGGTGTGCAAATTATGTCGACTGCGATGACCCCTGCCCGCATCATACGGCGACGTGAATTTATCGGGGATGGTGACGAGGACCTCATCTTTATTATCAACCAGACAGGAACGGCTACCGCATTCGCGCGCGGTCGTGAGGTTGTGGTGCGCGAAGGTGATGCGCTACTGATGAGCACCAGCGAAGTGAAGGTATTTGAACGACACTCGCACGGCGGTTCTTTGTCGTTTCGTATTCAGCAATCGGCGGTATCGTCGGTTGTTACCAACATCCACGACATTATAATGCAACTCATTCCGCATGACACTGACATACTCAAATTACTCGCGAGTTACGCGGCTCCACTATTCAGCGAAATTGCCCTAGCTACTCCCGAGTTTAGGCGTACAGCCGGCACCCATTTGCTCGATCTTATTGCGCTCGCTCTCGGTGCTACGGACGACGCCGCAGAGCTTGCCAGCAGGCGTGGACTCCCGGTGGCGCGTCTAGAAAAAGCCAAATCTTATATCATCGAGAACAGCTCCCGGAGAGAACTTTCGATAGGTACGGTCGCATCGCATCTTGGTGTGACGCCACGTCACCTCCAGCGACTATTTGAAAGAGAAGACACCACGTTTTCGGAATTCCTGCTGGCGCAGCGCCTGAACCGTGCACATTACATGTTAACTCAACCACGACTGGCCCAGAGCCCGGTGGCTACGATTGCTTATGACGTCGGATTTGGCGATCTATCCTATTTTAGTCGGTGCTTCAAAAAGCTTTATGGGGCCACGCCGCGCGATATCAGAAACAGGGCGCTTAGATCGACAGAACCCGCAGCAACGTGCCCTGAGCAGCAATGCGGTTTTCGGTAAATTCGCGTCTACGTTGTCACGGGTGCACCGGCGATCGGGCGGGCCGCTGATAACTTTTCAGT
>JBATYN010000569.1:0-2825 GCA_049674125.1 Pseudolabrys sp.
CCGGCGGCCGCTGGGCCTATGTGTCAGTCCTGCTCGACGGATTCACCGACTATATTTTCATGACGGTCGACATGAGCGACCCGGCACAGCCCCGCGAGGCCGGGCGATGGTGGGTTCCCGGCATGAACCTGGCGGCCGGCGAGAGGCCTTCATGGGCTGCCGCGCGCCGGTACGCCTTGCACCACGCCATTATTCACAGCGACATCGCCTACGCCGCGTGGCGCGACGCCGGCATGGTCGTGCTCGATATCGCCGACCGCGCGAAGCCGAAATTAATCGTGCACAAGAACTGGTCGCCGCCATTCGGGGGCGGCACTCATAATTGTTTGCCGTTGTCGGATCGCGATCTCCTCGTGGTCCTGGACGAAGCCGTGCTCGATCATCAGGAGGACGGGCTTAAGCTCATCTGGGTGTTCGATAACCGCGCGTGCGAAAACCCGGTCAGCATCTCATCTTTTCCGACTCCAGCGGAAGCCAACTACAAAGCCAAAGGTGGCCATTTTGGTCCGCACAATATCCATGAGAACCGGCCAGGCAGCTTTGTCAGTTCGCAACTGATCTTCGCCACATACCAGAACGCCGGCATTCGCGTGTTCGACATTGCCAATCAATTTGCGCCGAAAGAAGTCGGCGCGCTGGTACCGCCGCAACCGGCGACACTCGCGGATACGCGCCCTAACCGCGCGCGCGTTGTCCAATCCGCTGACGTGTTTGTTGATTCGAAAGGCTTGATTTACGCGACCGACTACAATGCGGGGCTTTATGTTCTGGAATTTGGTGGCGCTTAGACCACATTCCGCTCGTCCCCGCGAAAGCGGGGACCCAGAGCCAAAACTACAGGCGCGGAAAATGTGACTCTGGATTCCCGCTTGCGCGGGAATGAGCGGGGTTGTGACTACGCCCCCAATTTCGCGACCAGCGCGTCCGACACTTCGAAGTTGGCGTAGACATTCTGCACGTCGTCATTGTCGTCGAGCAGCTCGATCAACTTTAACATCTTCTCGCCGGCCTCGTCATCAAGCGCAACTGTGTTCTGTGGCTTCCACAGCATCCCGCTCTTGTGCGGCTCCCCGAATTTCGCCTCGAGCGCCTTGGCCACGTCGTGCAGGTTGCCCGACGTGGTGAAAATCTGGTGGCCGTCCTCATTCGACGTCACGTCGTCCGCGCCGGCCTCGATCGCGGCATCCAGCATCTGCTCGGCGCTGGCGGCCTTGGCGTCGTATTCGACGACGCCGAGATGATTGAACATGAACGAGACCGAGCCGGTCGTGGCGAGGTTGCCGCCGTTCTTCGTGAAGGTGGCCCGCACTTCGCCGGCGGTCCGGTTGTGGTTGTCGGTCAGCGCCTCTACGATCACCGCCACGCCGCCAGGTCCATAGCCCTCGTAGCGGATTTCGTCATAGCTCTCCGCGTCGTTGCCCGAAGCCTTCTTGATCGCGCGTTCGATATTGTCCTTCGGCATATTCTCGGCGCGGGCAGCGACGATGGCCGCGCGCAGTCGCGGATTGAATGCCGGATCGGGCAGGCCTAGCTTTGCGGACACGGTGATCTCGCGCGCAAGCTTACCGAACAGCTTGGAGCGCACCTTATCCTGGCGCCCCTTGCGGTGCATGATGTTCTTGAATTGGGAATGACCGGCCATGACGACACACTACGCTGGAAGTTGATGCCGGCGGCTATATAGGCCGCTCCGGCGAGAAAATAAATATCTGAAGTATCGTTATATCAGGCCGCTGCGACTGCGACGTTGCGTAAGATCGAGCCGATACGTACGCCGACTTTGCCCACATTGCGATGAACGCGCGCCTTGTAGCGGATGACCGCGTCACGATCGACCATAAAGAACTTCTTTTCCGGATAGGTGCGCCCGAAAATATCGATCAGCATGCTGCGGAACTGCCCCGACGCGAGGTCGGGCTGTTGCAAGGGAATTTCCGCATAGGCTGCGAGTTCCGCCGAACTCAATGCACACAGCAACGCCGTCGGCACAGTCGCATAAACCTGCTTGTATTTCTGAATGGTTCGGATGGCGCGGTCGAGGCCAAAATCCTTGCCAAGCTCGTCGTTGACCACCAGCGGCTCATCTTTCGCCGGCCGCGTCAGCGGAAATTGGTCGATCAACCAATCGCCGATATGGATGATGTTGCTGCGTCCGCGCCCGTACATCAGCACGTCGTCCTCATAGCGGGCGAACCATGTGTCGAGCCGCTCGATCACTCGATCCATCGTCGGCCGCGAGACCAACTCGCGGCATTGGGTGCCGAATATTCCGATCGACGCCTTGGCCCCAGACATCACGTCGAGCAATTCGTCGCCGAGGAGTGGCGGAAACAACCCGCTACCGGTCCCGAGCACCGCCAGGTCGTAGCTGCCGCGCGCTTCATTGAGCGTGCGAAGCGTCAGATGGTGCACGTCGGCCTCGCCCGGCAGCAAGGCGTTGATCATGTGGCAGCCAAGACGGCTCCCGAAACTCGTACCGTCATCGCCGGAAATAACGGCGACGCTACAGGGCGCCGTGGGAGCCAGCCATTCGGTTGGCGTGAGCCGCATCAGCACCTGCGTTTCGTCGACCGGCGTCGTGCACTCAATCCGAAAGCCGTAGCGGTCGAACAGCATTGCCAGATCATAGAAACTCAGGTGATTGGTAAAGCCGCGCGCGGCCCGGTCGAGATCCTTCGCCAGATCGGTCGCACAGTAGCTCAGAATGATGTCGCGTTTGCAGAAGCGAAGGTGGGTAAATAGATTATCGATGTCGGCAACACGCTCGAGCGAGCCGAGCATGACGATGACGTCGCACTGTGATGCAGCGTCGGTTGGAAATTCGG
>JBATYN010000570.1:0-14293 GCA_049674125.1 Pseudolabrys sp.
GGCGTCGACCCCAACCCGGAGTTCAGGAGTGATTTTTTGCGTTACGCCAACATCGAAGTAATGCGACCGTTCAGGCAACACCGGGCTTTGTTGGAAATTTTCAGGCTGAGCGGTTGTGTTAGCGGTAGCAGCGATATTGGTCGGCGCTGCAATCGCCTGCGCCGGCGGCGTGAAATAGCGTGCATACCCAGCATGAAACGCCGTTCCATCGAGTGGCTTGTAGACCAAATTCAAGCGCGGGCTGAGCCGGTTCGCATTAACGAATTGCCACATCTGGTCGAAGCGCAGTCCGAAATTTAGCGTCAGCTTGTCAGCCATCCGCCATTCATCCTGAACATAAACTCCCGCGTTCCAGCCAAATTTTGAATTGGAGTCGGCAAGCTGAAACGGCATGTCGACGGGATTGCCGCCGGAACCGAGCGGGAGCACTGTTGAATTATTGCTGACCCGCGTGCTTTCACCAAAGACCGTGAATCCCGCCCGCAGCGTGTGAACATCACTGAGTCGATATGCTCCGTCGCCCTGGATTCCGTTTGCAAAGCTTTGGCGATAAACGTTCGAGGCGACGCCGTTGAACAGAATGTCGCCGACGGGATCGGGCAGAAAATGAAGCGAGCTGTAACGACTGAACGCCGCCATCTGTACGTCGAAACCGTTGACCGACTTCTGTAGTGCCACCACGTTGAAGGTGTTTTGTTCGCGCTGGTTCTCATTGAGGTTCGACGAGCTAAAATCGCTCACCCCGTAGGCGCTGGTGATGCCGCAGCAGAAGGACTGACCCGGATTGTTGGGGATCTGGAAAGTGCTTGTCGTATTGCCAAAGATCGTCGCTATGCGCGTCTGCGCGTCCAGCACGTTGGACGTGTAGCTAAAGAAGTTGCCTTGAAACGTCCGGTCGTGAATCGCATTCACGCTTGATGTCGGGTTCTCAATTCCAAGATTGCTGGTCAAACCGCGCCCGGTGAAGAAATATTCGGTATTTCCGATCCGCCCGCCGTATTCAATGCTTGGGGTGAGAGTGCCGAAGCTACCGCCGTAAATACCGACGCTCCCACCTTGTTTGAGCGATTTGCCGCTCTTGGTTTGAATGTCGACGATGCCCGCTGTACGTAGTCCAAACTGGGCTGGGAGCGCACCAGTGATTAGCGCGAGGCTGCTGACAAAGCTGATATCCAGAACGCTGCCAAATCCGGAAACGCCATCAGGAAGAATGATTCCGTTGATGCGGTACTGCACGTTGGCATGCTCGTTGCGGACATGGATTTCGCCGCTCGCAGCGGAATCCTGCGAGATGCCGGGCGCTTGCAGCAGCACTTTGCCGATTGGCGCCTCAGTCCCTTGCGGCAGTGCATCGATTGATGCGCGATTGACATTGAACGAACTGGTACCGAATTGCGGCGATAGATTATCTCGCGCGTCGTCGAATTTTCTATTTTTGGAAGCAACGTCAGCGTTCGGGTCCGCAGGTTTGGGCGGAGTGACCGTTCGGGCCGGCGCAGCACGCGGCGCTTCCACCACAACCTCTGGAAGCTCCAGTGCCTCTTGGGCCTGGGCCACTCCTCCAAGTGCGCCAATCACAGCGAGCGGTAATGCGGCACGAGCGATGCCGCGACAGGACAATAAAAACATTTCAAGCCTCGACGCCTGATACCCACGACGGCAAGGAGTTGCCGTCCTCAAAATCCGCGCGTTGCCTCAAACGCTTAGGGCGCACAGGTTTATGTTTGCCGGGAGATCAGGCGAGCGGCGGTGCTCGGGCCTGGAATGGTCGACTAGATGTGGTTTTTTGTCGGCGGGTTTCGACGACGATGTGTGATGCGACGCCATGTGCGGTCAACACGGCAAGCGCCGGCGGTGAAGGAATTACCACCGTCGCAAGCAGCGAGACGGTTGCGCAGATGTCGCAATCGCGATGGCCGAGGCCATGGTGGTCCGAGTCGGAGGAGCCTCCGCCGGCGTGGTCCGCATCTATCGTTGTCGGATTGCCGGCGGTTGTCGCGAAGTCCTCGGCGTGAATATGCCCGAAGGACAGCACGAGCTGGATCGCCAGCGCCACCAGCGCCAAACGGCTTCCGAACCGCAATCTCTTACGAACCCATGTCATGTCAGATTCAATGGGATTGCTATGTTATGTTATAGTATAACAGTTAGAAGATAGCCTGTCTAATGTTCGCTTTGGGTCATAAGCGGACATTCCATCAAGAGGTGCGGGTTGGAATTCGCCGACGTATTCTTTGCTGCCGAGGTTTGGTCGTGCTGAAAACAACAACCTTTAGAAGTCTCGCAGCTTTTTTGACCTTATGGTTGGCATTGGCCTGTAGTGCCACGGCTGAGACTCCAGCGCAGGTCCCGTTGCCTCCAAACAATCCTGCGAAGAATAGCGCAGAAAAAAAACAAGAGGGTTCCAAGCCAGCAAGCACTCTGTTTTCGCAGAAACAGCTCCCCAGCATCGGGAAGGCCGTAGCAATCGGCTACTATCCGCACGGCTGTCTTCAAGGCGGTGTTAAATTGCCCGCCACCGGGCCGACCTGGCAGGTGATGCGAGTAGCCCGAAATCGCTATTGGGGACATCCCGAATTAATAGATTTCTTGGAACGGTTCGCGCCGCTCGCAGCGAAAGCGACCGGCTGGCACGGCATTCTGATCGGTGACATGGCTCAGCCGCGCGGCGGTCCCTTGCCGTTCGGCCATAAAAGTCACCAGATTGGTCTTGACGTCGACATCTGGTTCATGCCGATGCCCAACCGTGTGTTGAGCCCAGAGGAACGCGACAGCGTTGTAGCGAGCGACTTAGTCGCTGCCGATGGAAAAGGCGTCAATCCAAAAACCTGGAGTGCTGCCGACATTGCGTTCATTCGCACAGCGGCCGAACAGCCCGAGGTCGAACGGGTTTTGGTCAATGCGGCAATTAAGAAGGAGTTGTGCCGCGTTGAAAGCGAAATTGACAAAACTTGGATGTCTAAGGTGCGGCCATGGTATGGACACTCCGACCATATCCATGTGCGCTTAAAGTGTCCGGCTGACTCGCCAAATTGTCGTGCCCAGCCTGCCGTGCCGGGAGGCGATGGTTGCGATAAGTCACTCGGCCATTGGTTCGCCGATTGGATTTTACGGTTGAAAATACCGGAAATTTCGTCGTCGGCCGGTCTGAAGCTTAAGGATTTGCCGCCGGCGTGTGCCGAAGTGCTCAATGCGCCCGCGAAGGACACGCAGTCGGAACCTCGCTAAGATTGTGGCGGCAAGTGTCCGCTTTGGCTCAAAAGCAGACATGACACCCTTCAACGCCGATGTCTGTTCTTACCCCGAAAGCGGACATCGATGACCGCATTGGGACGAAAGAGAAACATCCAGTGGCAAACCTTAAATGGTGTGCCAATTTGGACATTGAATTTTCAGGAAAATTTTTACGAGTGGCGGTCCCGAGAGGGCTACGTCATCGTAGCCCAATCAGCAGCTAACCAAAAAGCGGGACCCTAAATCCTCGCACGGGATGATTTGGCTTTTTACTAAGAGTATCCCACTGAAATGTCCGCTTTTGGGGGTAAAGCGGACATGCCGTTTTGCGCTGCACATGTCTGCTTTTGACCCAAAGCGGACATTTAGGCGGCAGCAACTGCCCTCGTTTTATACCTCAGCCGGCCGACATATCGGTCGACTTATCCTCTGAACAGGCGCATCGTTTGAAGGTTAGGCGCCCGCCGGCATTCCGGTGATTACGCCGACTTGCGGAAATTTTGCGCTGCTTGGCCCGCGCTCGAAAGCGTGGTGGAAAGATTTATATGTTGAAGCCGCAGTTGATGGGATCACTCGCCAATGCCCAAGATGGAATTGCGCTCGCAAATGCTATCGTCGATACCGTCCGCGATCCGCTTGTAGTGCTCGACCAAAAACTTCGTGTCATTACCGCAAGCCGATCTTTCTACAACACCTTCCGGCTGAACCATGACGATGTTCACGGGCTTTTGCTCTATGAGATCGACGGCGGCCAATGGGACATCCCCGAGCTTCGCGAGCTATTGGGCACGATCTCAAACGAAAATGTGACAGTAGAGACCTACGAGGTCGACCGCGAGTTTTCCAAAATCGGACGACGCATTATGCTCTTGAACGCGCGCAAGGTTTTCTATGAGACGGGTAGCCACTCTACGATATTGCTGGCATTTGAGGACGTTACCAGCCAACGTGCCATCGAGCGGCAGGTGCAGGATTTGCTGCACGAAAAAGACATGCTGTTGGAGGAGATGGAGCACCGCGTCGCCAACAGTCTGCAAATCATCGCCAGTATCCTTCTTATCAAGGCGCGAACCGTTCAGTCCGAAGAGACACGGCTGCAATTGGAGGACGCACATCAGCGCGTTCTGTCGGTCGCCGCCGTTCAACAGCATTTACATCTAGGCGGGGGTAACAAACCGATCGAGGTTGCTAACTACCTCACCAAACTATGCGAAACATTGGCGCAATCGATGATCGGTGATAGCCGGCCTATCTCGCTCAAGGTCGACGCCGATACCGGCACCGCGATATCACGCGAGGCCGTGAGCATCGGGCTGATCGTTACCGAGTTGGTAATGAATGCATTGAAGCATGCATTTCCCAGAGAGAAGGCGAATGCGGCGATCCTCGTTTCCTACAAGGTCGCGGGAACCGACTGGAAGCTGACGATTTCGGATAATGGGATCGGAAAGCCGCACGTAAGCGCCAGCGATACCAAGCCCGGGCTCGGCACCGGTCTTATTAAGGCATTAACGAGACAGCTCAATGCGGTCGTGGATATCGCAAGCGATGCCCGTGGCACAGCGGTCACGATTACGCACGCAACATTTAAGTCCAGTCCGCTAGAGAAGGCCAAAACTATACCCGCCGCAGACCTGGTCGCAAATTTATAAAGGTGTAACGGTAACCGAGCTGTGATTGTCAGTCGCATGCGCGGACGCGCAGACGAGGTGATTGAATGAGGAGACCGTAAGCTGCGGCCTAAAATCGTTTGGCTGCCGCTGTCGCCGAAGTATTTGTTTTGAACAACGACTCTGGTCTGTCGGTTCGAGGTCTTTCTAGTCGTTTCGCCATTGACTGCGTGAGCTCGCACTGGACGCTTCGCGTGGTGGTTTTCACGCGCCCGCTGCGGCTGCTTTTCTGCTCCACAATGACTGTGCGTGACATTTAACCACTATCCTTGTCGCACCGGCCCTAAAGCTTTGCGGCCCACGTGCCCAGAGCTTGGCGCACCTTGTCTGCTGAGCTGACGAGTCTCTCGTGCAACCCTTCTTGCTGCCCGTTCTTCGCTGGCTCGCTCATCTTATTTGCTGCTTTTTCGGTCATGCGTTAGCGAAGAGCGATGATCCGGATTTTCTGCCCGTCATTGGCCGGTGTCCTCAAATCGAACTCGCAGTGCCGGTCGAAATTCGGCCAGGCGTGCACCGAGCATGACGACCCCTTGAGGGCGAGCGGCAGGCGATCGGCCTTTACGGATGCCTGCGACGGGGCGGGCGTATTCGCGAGGGCGCTTGCTCCCGGCGCGAGCGTTGTGAGGAAAGCCACGACGCCCGCGATCGCGCCGGCAGCCACGATGCTGATGGCCGGCGTGAACAATCTGTGTGTCTGGATGTGCATAAAGGGACAACGCGCCGATTGCCCGGTGGTTCAAATATCTGCCAAGTAAAAACACTTCATTTGTTAAATAAACGCAGAGCGTCGCTAAGTATTTACGGATAAATATTTATCGTTCGGATGGAACAATGACATGGCTGGCCCGTTGATCTGTATATTTGAAAAAATACCCAATGAATCTTCCCTTTTTCGAAGTAAATCTCGCTCCGGCGCCCATCCATTGAGTTGAACCAAGGAGAGTTCGCATGCGCTCAATCCTCAAGACCGGACTTCTCGCCGTGGCTCTGACGGCAATCCCGTTCGTGGCCCTGGCCGGCACGCTGGAAGGCGTTGCCATCGGCGCGGGTACGGGCGCCGTCATCGCGGGGCCTCCAGGCGCGGTTGTCGGGGGCGTCATTGGCGGGGTGGTTGGCGGCCCAAACGTAGTTAGCCACTCGCATCACCGCCACTGCTGGATCAACGACAGCGGCTATCGGCACTGCGCATGGCGCTGAACGCAATCTGACACGACTTGAAGATGTGCCGCCCGGATTCGCCGTCCTGCCCGACGGCGAGTAAGGCGACGCCTCATTCGGCGGAAAATATCTTTGCAGAGTCGACCTGAGGAAAGAATAAAGAATTATGTCGCTCGGACTCATCCTTATCATCGTTCTTGTGATCTTCCTGTTTGGCGGATTCAGTGGCCGCTTCGGCGGTTACGGCTATGGCTACGGCCACGGCGGCGTTGGCGTGATCGGCACGATTCTCATCATCGTTGTCGTGCTGATGTTGCTCGGCCGGATCTGAGTTAACGTGCTCATTCAATCCGACGTGCACGCATTTACACAAACCGTGCACAGTCAACAGGCGCTGGCGAAATCGACATTGATATTTATAAACGCGATCGAGTCCCATAGCCGCAACGATGCGTGGCCAATCGCCTGCCCGAACTGCGCGGCGCCGATGCCGCTCGCGCACACGGATCCCGAATGCGGCGTGACACCCAGGGTAAATACGTTCGCCTGCAAAGATTGCCGCGTCTATTATACGGAAGCAGCTGACAGCAGCGGCGTTTAATCCCAGGCGCGCCCAACACGGACGGAGGTCTTATCGATGCGCCCTACAGATCCGGTCATTACCCTTCTCCTGATTATTGCCATCGGCATCCTCGCCGGCGTTCTCTTTGACCGGATGGCCGGCCCGTCGTGGCTCACCCGGCAATTCTCCGGCTCGAACCGCGGTCTCATCACCAGCGCACTGGTGGGCGTTGCCGGTGCCTTTATCGGCTTTCACGTGTCCCTGCTGCTCGCGCTCGGAACCGGGTTGCTGATTTGGGCCATTGCGGCTGCGGCCGGCGCTGCCGTGGTGCTGTTTGCCTGGCGTTTGGTGAAATAAAAACCCCCGCGCGCGTGCCAACTATCTTGCTACAGCGCGAATGCGGGCCGGTTCGTGCCGGCGGCGCATGTCCGCTTTTGGCACTTAGCAGACATCACCTAGTGCACTGCTATTGGGGGTAAAGCGGACATCTAAAGACATTGACTTGAGCCGTCGCAGGCACCGTCCTAACCGTCGTCAATACATGGGGTGCGAGTCCACCTTTAATGGTGGGACAATTTCAAAAAAAATGCAGCAAAATCAAAATCACAATGGATTTTTGGCGGTCCCGAGAGGAGTCGAACCTCCGACCTTCGGTTTAGGAAACCGCTGCTCTATCCTGCTGAGCTACGGGACCGTTGCCGGGCGATGTAGCATAGACGCCGATGCGACGCACCGCATTCCAGTCTAATCCATTTTCGCGCCCGAAGCCGCGACGACATCTTTCCACATCGCACGTTCCTTGGCCGCAAAGGCGAGTGCCCCTTCCGGCGTGCTGGACAGCACACGTGCGCCCGCAACTTGAAAGCGTTCCTGAACGGCCTGCTCGGCCGCGATGTGCTGTTGCGCGACGGAGAACTTGTCGATGATGGGGCGCGGCGTGGCCGCCGGCACGACGAATGCCGCCCACGAGGTCACCACGAAGTCCTTGATGCCGGCTTCGCCCATGGTGGGAACGTCCGGCAGCGTCGGCCAGCGCTGTGCGGAGGTCACGGCCAGGGCGCGCATTTTTCCCGACTGGATAACGGGCACATATGAGGCGAGGTTATCGATCGCAAAATTGACGTCGCCGGCAAGCATGGCGGGTATCGTCTGTGCCGCACCACGAAATGGAACATGGATCGCGTCGATCCCGGACCGCTTGGAGAACATGATTCCGGAAAGATGCGGGGATGTGCCGACGCCTGGGCTGCCAAAACTGGTTTGCCCTTTTTGTTTTGCCCACGTGATAAATTCGGCCAGCGTTTTCGCAGGCACATAATCTGTCGGAACGACAAATACGTTGGGCAGCTCCCAGGTCAATGATGCCGGGATCATGTCGTGTTCGGGATCATAGGGCATCTTGTTGTAGAGAAACTGATTGATGGCGAAATGGCCGATCGTTGCCATACCGATCGTGTAGCCGTCCGCTGGACTTCCGGTCACGGCCGCAATGCCGATATTGCCGCCAGCGCCGCCGCGATTCTCCACGACAAACGATTGGCCAAACATATCTTTCAGCCGTTCTGCCAAGATGCGCGTCAGGACATCAGTCGATCCGCCTGCCGGATAAGGCACGATGATCCGCACGGGATGATCCGGCCAGTGGCTGTCGTCAGCGTGCGCGCCCGTTGCGGCCATCGCGCCAACGGCGGCAATTGACGTCAGTAGTGTGCGGCGCGTTTTCATCGATGCCCTCCCCGGCGGCTACGATTATTTTACGATTGTACGAGCATTCTAGCGGTTCACCACATGACCGCCATCTCTATTGACGGACCTGCCGCTGGGTTCCGACAATCTACAGCATGAGGCAACTTTTGCGATCCGTTCCCGGCGCGATCCTTGCGGTCACTGTGTTTACGGTCGCGTGCAGCGCCGCCGTGCAGTCCCCGTGCAAGTTCACTTCCGGCGGCACAGCGGCCGTCGCCGACGTTCGTGACGGGCGCACAATCGTTCTCGCCGATGGCCGCGAATTGCGGCTGGCAGCGGTCGAAGTCACAGAAAATAGCCGGGGCTCATTGCAATCGCTTGTCGGTGGCCGCGACATCCGGTGGGAGCCTGTCGGTTCTGAGCCCGACCGCTATGGGCGCCTGATGGCCTTCATCTTTACGGACGAAAAGGGTCAATCGGTTCAGGAAATGATGCTGGAGCAAGGCCAGGCGCGGGTGTCGGCGCGGGTCGGCGAAAAAGCCTGCGCGAACGCGCTATTAGCCGCTGAGCGGGCCGCTCGCGGCGCCCGCCGCGGCCTATGGAGCGACCCAAATTTCGCCCCTTTGCGTTCGGAAAATCCAGGCCGGATTGCGGGTATGCGGGGTCAATTTGCACTGGTTGAGGGTAAGGTCTTGTCGGTGCGGGAGAGCGGGGCCACCATATATTTGAATTTCGGGCCGCGACGGACGCGCGACTTTACGGTCACCGTTCTCAAGCGCCACCGGCGAGACTTCGCCGCCGCGGGGGTCGATCCAAATCGGCTTGAGGGTCAGCAGATCCGTGTCCGCGGTTGGGTCGAACAGCGCACCGGTCCCGTCATTGAAGCCGCGGCACCCGAACAGATTGAATTGAGCGAATGAGCGTCATTGTGAGTAGCGCCGTATGGCTTCAGTGCTGACAACAAGGGCTGCAAGCCGGACGTTCGGTCTCGCAGCCGTCGTGTGTCTGGCGTTGGCGGGCTGCACCAGCACGCCTGGCAATCGTTTCGTTTCCTTGCCAGTCCCACAGACCCCACCCGCACAATCAGAACAGCAACCGGCCGTCCAACGCGAACATGCCCGCATCCTGGCGTCCTATGGCGGCGTTTATGAAAACGCCAAGCTGCAGAGCATTGTGGAGAAAACGGTCGATCGTCTGGTCGCAGCATCCGAACGGCCGGACCTGAAATACCAGGTCACGATTCTCAACTCGCCGGCGATCAACGCTTTCGCATTGCCGAACGGACGGCTCTACGTCTCGCGCGGCCTGATCGCCCTCGCCAACGACAAAGCCGAGCTCGCATCGGTCCTTTCGCATGAGATGGGGCATGTGATCGCCCGTCACGCGGCGATCCGCGAGGAACAGGCGCGCCAGGTTGCGATCATCGACCACGTTGTCAACGATGTGCTCAGCGATCCGCAAGTCGGAGCGCTTGCGCTTGCAAAATCGAAGCTCACATTGGCGGCATTTTCGCGCGCCCAGGAATTTGAGGCCGATGGAATCGGCGTCGGCATTTCCGCGCGTGCCGGTTACGACCCCTTCGGGGCCTCGCGATTTTTGACGGATATGCAGCGCAATGCGGATTTGAAAACTGGCGCGGATCCCCGATCGCTCGACTTTCTCTCCAGCCATCCGGCAACACCCGAACGAGTTAAAAATGCGCTTGCCAATGCGCGCCAGTTTAGCGGTCCCGGCGCCGGCCAACGCGACCGCGCGGAATATCTGAGCAGCCTCGACGGCCTCGTATACGGGGAAGATCCCAGCGAAGGTTTCGCGCGCGGGCGGCATTTTCTGCATCCCAAGCTCGGTTTTACATTCGACGCGCCGCCGGGCTTTACGCTCGACAACACGGCACAGGCCGTGCTCGGCCTCAAGGAGGGTGGCGAGGAAGCTCTGCGCGTTGATGTCGTGAGCGTTCCGGCCGAGCAATCGCTGCCCGACTATTTGAAGTCCGGATGGATGGAAAATGTCGATCCTACCAGCGTGGAGGAATTTTCAGTCAACGGCTTCAAGACAGCGAGCGCGACGGCCGACGGAGGAAGCTGGTCGTTCCGTATCTTTGCCGTGCGCTTCGGCAGTGATGTCTATCGATTTATTTTCGCTGCCAAGGCACGGACCGCGCAGGTCGATCGCTCGTTTCACGACTCGATCATGAGTTTCCGCCGGATGACCTTGAAGGAGAGCGAGCAGGTCAGACCGTTGCGTATGAAAATCGTCACCGTCGGCAATGGCGACACCGTCGAAAAGCTCGCGCACCGCATGCGAACGGACCATGCGCTTGACCGTTTTCGCGTGATCAATGGCCTTGGCCCGCATGACCGGCTCAAACCGGGCGAGAAAGTCAAAGTCGTGGTGGAGTGACGGCGCCCGAGAGCGGCGGCGTCTTCTGCGCTTACCCCCGCACCCGTCCGGCTTCGCCAGCCCAAGTGCTGGCTCCCAAGTGCTGGCTTCCAAGTGCTGGCTTCCATGTTCCGCTCACGCCCGCGCCAGCGGGGGTCCAGTTCTTTTTTGTAAGTCTGGATTCCCGCGTTCGCGGGAATGAGCGGTGTGTGTGAGCGCTCGGGGTGCCGGCCATGACGAAGGAGATAAGCCCAAGGCTGAGCTCAACCCGCCTCAGCTCTCGCCGCCTTCGTAGTTGATCGTGAATTCGCGCGGCACATCCGGACCCCAAAGATAGAAGGAATCCTCCGGCTTATGATCAGCCGAGGGCCAGCGCTCTTCCTTTGGGATGTAGTCGATGTCACAGGAGTATTCCGAGAAGCTGCCCCACGGATCGCGCACATAGTGGAAATAGTTTGAGCCGAGCACGTGGCGGCCCAGGCCCCACCCTTTGGTCCAACCCTTGTCGTGCATACGCATGGCGCCGAGACCGATGTCATTCAGACTCGCGACATCCCAACTGCAGTGATGGAAGCCAGGCGCAACCGATTTCACCAGCGCCAGGAGATGATGATCGCTGCCATGGATGCCATGCATGAACGCCACAAGATCAGACGCGCGGTCGGACAGGCGCAACCCGAGTGTACGTTCGTAAAAGCTGATCGACTCGATCACATCGCGGGTGAAGATCAGGACGTGTGAGAGCCGGCGCGGGCGTACCGGCGGCGCCTTCTCCCTGATGGTCGCGCCGGGGGCCCCGGCCGGAACGGAAATCCATTGGCTGTCGGATTTCCTGTCGGGCGACACTTTCGGCCCGACCTTGATCTCGATCAGCACGCCTTCATGATTGCGGAACCAAAAGCCGTTGCTCTCAAAGCCAGGCGGCGGATCAATCAACGTGACGCCCTGCCCTTCGATGCGCGCCTTGAGCCGCGGCAAATCGTCGGCGTAGCAGCCAAACGAAAGATGATGCAGCGCCTTGGCCTTGCTGCCTTCTACGACCGAGCCCCAACGGTGATCGTGACCGAATGTTTTGATGGCCAGCGCGTTGCCGTCGCGCCGAACATCGAGGCCAAATTGGCCGTAGAAATCCTGCGCAACCGACGCGTCGGGCACCGCCAGCACAAACTGGTCAAGCGAATGCACACCAAGCGCATCGGTTTCCATGGTCGGCGCGACATAGCCGCGAATGGCGGTCATTACTTACTCCCTTGAAACGCCTATTTGGTGATTGGCCGGCATATTAGCCAGGAAGGCCTTCAGGGCAACCGGCGACATTGCCCACCAGGCCCGCGCGAATTCATTGCATGAGGCCGGCCCACAACGAAAAAGCCCGGCACGTGCGCCGGGCTTTCCGAATTTTTTGACAGATGCTGCGCGGCCCTTAGGCTGCCTCTTCCTCGACGCTCTCTTCGGAACCAGCCTCTTCAGCCGGCTTGGGGCCGCGGCGAGGGCCCTTAGCGAGGGCCGCCTCGATCTCCTTGATCGCTTCAGTTTCGGTGATGCGCTGCACGGCAGCGATCTCACGCGAGAGACGGTCGAGAGCCGCTTCGTACAGCTGCCGCTCCGAATAGGACTGTTCCGGCTGGGTCTCCGACCGGTACAGGTCGCGGACGACCTCTGCGATAGCGACGATGTCACCGGAATTGATCTTGGCTTCGTATTCCTGCGCGCGGCGCGACCACATCGTGCGCTTGATGCGTGCGCGGCCTTTGAGGGTATCCAGTGCACGCTTGACGAGCGGTGCCTCGGCCAGTTTGCGCATGCCAACCGACACGATCTTGGCGGTCGGAACCCGCAACGTCATCTTATCCTTGACGAAATTGATGACGAACAGCTCCAGCTTGGCGCCCGCGACCTCCTGCTCTTCGATCGAAACGATCTGGCCCACGCCGTGGGCTGGATAGACGATGAATTCATTGGTCTTGAAGCCTTGTCGCTGGGTAGTCTTCTTATTGCTAGTCATTCCGGGCACGACTCCTTCACCGGCACCTTTGCGGCTGCCGGCCATTTTGGCTGCGGGAGCCCCACCGCGGACGGTGCCGCGGGAGGCGTGGGAGGTCCGCCGCGTTTCGGCAGACTTTTTGGAACCCCGGCTCATGCCGGCGGAACCTTTCTTTGATTTATGACGCGTTTTTCCTGCCACTGCTCACGCGTGGATCGCACGCCCTCTACTTTGGAAACCGGGGAACCCGGCCACCGAAAAATAATGCTCCCAAAGGGGGAGCGCACCGGTGACAACGTCGTTCCTATCCATTTTTTACATATATAGCACATTTTTAGGCGGAATCAAAGTGTTATGGCGGCCCAAAACTCCGATTTTGACGTAATAATCGGCCGAATTTACCAAATCGGTTAACGTCCTCCGACGCCACGGCCCCTGAAGGCCCCCGCGGAGGTGGCCGAGTGGGCTTTCAGGCTTAGTCTCCGGTACCGGGATTCGCCGAAAAGAACTTCTGGAATTTTTCCGGCACGCCGTCCCAATCCTTGCCATCCGGTGGCGCTTCGTTTTTCACGGTGATATTGGGCCAGCTTTTGGCGTATTGCGCGTTGATTTCAAGCCACTTTTCGAGGCCGGTCTCGGTATCCGGCTTGATCGCCTCGGCGGGACACTCGGGCTCGCAAACACCGCAATCGATGCACTCGTCCGGATGGATGACGAGCATATTCTCGCCCTCATAGAAGCAGTCCACCGGACAGACCTCTACGCAGTCCATGTATTTGCATTTAATACAGTTTTCGACGACGACGTAGGTCATTCCCTGCTCCGCACCACTCACTCCACGTGCTGCCTATCGTACCGGTAGATAGGCTGCAAGCGCCGCTTCTGCCATCAAATGACGCCGAAGCTTTGCGGCGATCGTCCCAAAGGGTCACGCCTACGCGCCGGCGCCCGGCGTCAAATTACGATAAAGCGTACGCGCATCCGCCGCTCCCCCGCGCCGTTCGCAGAGGCCTTCGACCCGTACGACACGTATGGACCGATCGAGCGCGACCGTCACGACGTCGCCAATACGCACCGGATGGGCGGCGGCGGTCGTGCGCTTGCCGTTAAGCCGCACAAAACCGGCAGTTATGAGCGCCGCGGCGTCGCGACGGGTGCGCACCATACGCGCATGCCAGAGCCATTTGTCGATACGTTGACTGCCGGTACGTCGACTGTTGGTACCTTGGCAGTCGGTGCCTTGGCGGTTGGTGCCTTGACTGTCGGCACGTTGACAGTCGGCACGTTGACTTATGTGCGCTTTGGACGTGGCGCTCAACTCGGCTCTTTGCCCCCTTGCTCAAGCTGCTGCTTGAGTGCCGCGAGCTTGGCGAATGGCGAATTGGGATCCGGCTGCTTGTCGCGACCGCCTGAGCTGCCGAACGGCTTGGCGTAATATTGCTCGCGGTCAGCGCGATCCACGCGTTCACCGCGGTCGCGGCGTGGCCGCTCACGACGCGAGCCACTATCCTGTCGTTCGACGCGCGTTCCCTGCCGCTCAAGTTTTTGTTGGCGCTCGTGGCGGTCCTGGCGCTGCTGGCGATCGGCGCGCGGACGCCTCGGCTCACGCGGTTGCTGCGC
>JBATYN010000571.1:0-2489 GCA_049674125.1 Pseudolabrys sp.
TGCGGAGCGCGTTTCACGTTGAATGCACACAAGCGATTGAACGACGAGCAGCGGCTCGACTGACCACTACTCATTGCGGCTGATCCAGCCGACTCCATCGACAATTCAATGGCTTAGGTTTCAAACGCACCCGCCGTGATGTTGCATCATGTCGCAACAGTTCTCCTTACGTCTCAACGATTCCCAAACTCTCCCGGCAACTCCACGCGACATGCTCGCAACATGGATTTCATGGAACGCTGGTGAGTGTCCGTAGTTTTGTCATTGCAACGCGCAGCGCTATGCCCCCCTTACCCCCAGCTGCGCTTTGCGCTTAACGGGCTGAGCTCTGACGAGCTTGGCCCGTTCTTTTATGAATAGTCGGCACGGTGGCGATGAACAGTCATTCCCCAAATTTGTCGGGCGTCGGCGGTGGGCCGGCCGTCAGCGGTGTGGCCTGGGTCGCGCTAGCGACAGGCTCGAGCGACTTCGCCTTGGGCGGCGGCGAATCTTTTGCGATTTTTGAGTCATCTCGCTTCGGTTTCTGATTTCTTGCTTTGACGGTTTTTTTCGTGGAATTACTTTCCGTGGCGCTTTGGCTTCTTTGGTATTGTTCGCTTTGCTGGCTTTTTTGCTTTCTATACGAATCTTCCTGTATTGCGCTCCCGACCATCCCTGCTCCAATAGCAATGCCGATTGGAGAAAATGCCTTTGCTGGGTGAGAAGCGCTGGTGATGAGAAGGGTGGCTACAACCGCTATTAATACTGTTTGGCGCATGGCAGCTCTCCATCTTCAGTTTGAATGATAGGGGGCGCTTGCCAGTTCCCAATGTGACCCTAGTCACACGATTTGCGATTGGTAACTCACTACCGGAATGCTCCATGGCGCCAACCCGTTCGCTACCACCGCACCCGCGATGCGATCGCTTACTGCAACAACGCTAATATGCGTCGGCTTGTGCGCCCTGTGCCTCAGTGCGTGCGCCTCGCATAGTGAGCCTACAGTAGAGGCTGCGGGTTGCGCAAAATTGAGTGAATTAAAAACAGGGATGACCACGTCCGAAGTTTTATTGTTGTGTGAGCGAAAGCCACTTCGTACATCAGACGCCATTATGAGGGGCGGAATACAGGAAGTAACCTGGGGCTATATGGGTAGCTACCTTCATTTTAGGTACGGGAAACTCACAAGCATCCAGGACCTTCAGTAATTTTCAAATGAATTCGCTAATTCTAAAAAAGACCGGCAGCCATTACGGCAGCTCCGATTGGTGAAGCGTCCACACATGAGTGCATTTTACGATGTCTGCTTTACCCCCGAAAGCAGACATGTGCAGTGCACCAGGCCATGTCTGCTTTGTGCCAATAGCGGACATTTGCGCGAACTGAGTTTCGCGAAAAAGAAAGACCGCCGCGAGGCGGTCTCTTCGAAAATCCCATCACGCTTTCTAATTAAAAGACCCCGAGCTGATGAAACCCAGGGTCTTTGTAGCTCTGATTGAGTCAGAGAGTTTATAACCCTGTCCCGAATCCTCCGAATCTGTAGTTCACACCGATAAGGGCCGTGGCCGCAGTAGTCTTGGTGTGGAAAGCACAGCCGGACTGACAGACAGAGATAGGAGGAGGACCGGCGAAAAACCCACCAATGGGAGGTGTGAATAGGGTCCCATCCTTGCCGCCGAAGTCGTAGTAATTGCCTTCGATAAACAACGACCACTGCGGCGAGAATCTATATTCCCAGCCACCCCCGATCGTCCAGCCGGTTTTGGTAGTGGAAGCCGAGCCTGCAAATGTGCCGGCGGCCGTGGTCACAAATGCGTCTGCCTCGATACGACTCCAGACTGCGCCGCCCTGAAAGTAGACCAGCGAGTTGGGTTGCCACGAATAGCCGATCCGGCCCGTCAGGGCGTCGAACCATCGATTATGGAATTCGGCGTTTCCAGTTGCGGTTCCATTTACGGTTGTGACTATGAAATCCCGCTCTCTGCTATTCGTTGTCCCATCGAACATATTGCGGAAGCCGATCACCCAACCGCTCCCGGCAAATTGATAATCGCAACCGATCTGGCCGCCACCAGCAAAGCCGGCACCACTCCGAGAGAATTCTCCACCCGCGGTCTCCAGTTCGACGCGGCCCCATGCGCCGCCAACGTTGGCGCCGATGTAGCATCCGGTCCAAGTCAGTGGCGGCGGTGGCGGCGGCGCAGGTGGTGCTTTCCGCGGCAGATCAGCTGCCGATGCTGCCTGACTGAGCCCAACAGCAAATCCTGCGGCTGCGATAAAGGACGAAATCTTCCTCATGGGGACCCCCAAAAACTGCTCAAGTCACATCGTTGGATTGTACCAGCAATTGCCGCAGCTATTCATTGCCCCTGTACCGTGTGGAAAACGTTTTCGTCGCATTGTGGCAATTCAGTCACAGCCGCATCATCATCCCCAATGTGAACGGCCCTATCGGATTCTCCACATGCTCAGCAGATCCCTCATAGCACTCGCGGTCCTTCTGGTATTTC
>JBATYN010000572.1:0-9037 GCA_049674125.1 Pseudolabrys sp.
CTACCAACCTGATAAAATTTGCATTATAGCTTCGTCGTCTTGAGATGAGGGATCGTCGCGTGCGCCGACGAGATTTTATTACACTTGTTGCGGGATCGGCAGCCGCTTTACCGCTTGCTGCCCACGCGCAGCACCCGGCGCCGCCGGTGATCGGGTTCGTTAACAGTGGGTCGCCCAAAGATCACGCGCGACAATTGGCGGCCTTTCTCGCAGGCCTAGGCGAAGGTGGTTACGTTGAAGGCCGCAACGTGGCGATAGAGTACCGGTGGGCGGAGAACCAAAACAATCGATTGCCCGCATTGGTAGCTGATCTGGTACATCGTCGCGTCGCTGTCATTGTAGCGACCACCACGCCAGCCGCAATTGCAGCAAAAGCGGCGACCACGACCATTCCGATTATCTTCGAGATCGGGAGCAACCCGGACCAGCTCGACCTTCTTGCGCGCGACAACATCACCGGCGTGGCCCAATTAGATGTCGCGATAGCGCCTATCCGGCTGCAACTGCTGCGCCGACTCGTACCCACGGCGAATGTTATCGCGCTCCTCGTCAACCCGGATTCTCCCGCTCTTGCCGAGATAAATACAAGAACCGTCGGGGCCGCAGCGCAATCATTCGGATTAAAACTGCATGTCCTGAATGCCAGCGCCGAACGCGACTTTGATACCGTCTTCGCACACATTGTCGAATTGCGTGCGGGCGGTCTGGTGATTGGCGGCGATCCATTTTTTGTCGGTCAGCAAGAGCAGCTCGCAGCATTGGCCGTCCGCCATGCGGTACCGACAATCTTCACGACCCGTGAGTTCGTCGTGGCTGGCGGTCTGATGAGCTATGGCGCGAATTTCCTCGACGCTTACCATGAGACCGGTGTGTACGCTGCCCGAATTCTCAAAGGCGAGAAGCCTCGGGAGCTCCCAGTCCAGCACGGCACGAAAGTGGAATTGTTTATCAACCGCAAATCCGCCAAAGCACTCGGGCTCAAAATCCCAAACATGCTAGACGTGCACCCAGATGAGGTGATCGAATAAATAGCCGCTCGTCTAATGTCGGCTATCGGGCGTAAAGCGGACATGCCTTTTTGCACCGCAAATGTCTGCTTTTGACCGAAAGCGGACATCGATTGCCTCCACGCACCACCCCTTTCAGTTTAGTCGTTTGACGAGCTACGATGGGATGTCCTGAGCCTCGGGGGGCGCATGCAGCGGCGCGAGTTCATTACGCTTCTTGGCGGTGCGGCGTCCACGTGGCCATTAGCGGCTTATGGCCAGAAAACCGACGGCATGCGCCGGATTGGCGTGCTCTTGAGCACGCCAGAGAGCGATCCGGAAGCGAAAGTCGAGCTTGCAGCGTTCGCGCAGGAGCTCAAGAAACTCGGTTGGAGCGAAGGACGAAATATTCAAATCGATTATCGGTTCAGCGATGGCGACGTCGCACGGATGACGATGTTCGCGAAGGAATTGGTGGCGATGAAGCCCGACGCGATCGTCGCGCGGAGTACGCCCGTGCTGAAGGCGGTGGCGGCGGAAACGAGCACGATCCCCCTTGTATTCATTGGCGTGTCCGATCCGGTTGGCGAGGGCTTGGCCGCGAGTCTCGCGCGGCCGGGCGGAAATTCCACCGGATTTACCAATGTGGAGTCCGCGATGGCGGGCAAATGGGTTGAATTGCTCAAAGACATTACGCCTGGCCTCAAGCGCGTGACCTACATTTTCAACCCACAAACTGCACCAGGAGGTGGAGCCTATTACGCCCGGTTGGTCGAGCGGGCGGCCGAGGTCCTCGGCATAACCGCGGTCTCTGGTCCCGTTCGCGCGCCTTCCGACATTGACCCGGCGGTTGCCGAGCTTGCACGAGAGCCGGGTGGAGGACTGGTTGTGCTACCCGACGCTTTCACCAACACCCATCGCACGGTGATATTCGAACTTGCGATGCGCTACCGTCTGCCCGCGGTCTATACGTTCGGCCACTTTGCCGTGGAAGGTGGGTTGATCGCTTACGGCGTGAATATCGTCGACCTCTACCGGCGATCAGCGTCTTACGTCGATCGAATCCTCAAAGGGGAGCGTGCTGGAGATCTGCCGATTCAGGCACCGAGCAAATTCGAACTTATGATCAACCTTAAGACCGCCAAGGCGCTCGGCCTCTCTGTCCCATCATCACTGCTCGACCGCGCCGATGAGGTGATCGAATAACTGACAGCCAGGTTTGTCCCGATACGCTTTTGGCACTTAGCGGAAATGCCCGTTTGCACTGCAAATATCCGCTTCTGGGTGTGAAGCGAACATGACGCCACACAACGCAACGCGAGTTTTCCTCAAAAACATGGCCATGTTTCGCTCATGGCTTGCATCACTCCTTTTTGTGCACCCGCACTCCATTTCTCGAGATGTTGGTTCGCCCACTCGCTGAAGGCCTCAACCATCGCGTCATTTGATACAAATGATTTTGGACAAGCAGAAGGAAGAGACGTCGTCATTAAAACAGGGGGATTCTTAATGTCTTTCAATGCCAGTCCATTCGTAAAGGCCTGACGTGCTACGCTTGAAACAAATTCCAAACAAAAAATCTCGTCAAGACTGCCCTTGTGGTTGCACTGTTTGTACAGATCTTGAACGTGCCACTCAGTTTCCTCAAATTCTGCAAGTGTTGGAGCCGGGGCAACTATTGAGAGTAAGGCAGCTCCCATCAGCACTGCCTGAAGTGGTCTCGCGCTCATTGCTGCCCTGTTCCTCAACATGGCGCAAACATTGCCTGTCAGATTGAATTTTTATTCAACTGAAACGCAAGCTCTAAAATGACCACAAACGCTGTCCTCAGACGGACACGGCGGCGGCTAGTACGAGAAACAGTGTATCGGCCGTGCTGCTCCCTCGTATGTGATATAGCTCACCTAACAGCGAACTTTTATCATAAAAATGGGACGGTCGTGCAGGCGGCAAAGGTCGCCCAGAAGTCTAACACCGCCAGTCTGGCTAATGTCCGCTTGTGGACCCAAAGCGGACAAACAAAAACATATGTACGTACGACGCCGCCGCAGTTTTGCGGCCTTCAGAAACTTTGGAGTGGTGCTCTGTTATTTCCGGCGCGCGTATTTGAAGTGGCAGTAAGATACCGTTCACGAGCCTGTGTCGACCGCTATTTGCTACGGCGGAATAAACCACAGGCCGCGCGGTACTCTTATTTGTCGCGTCCGTGTTGCTCGGCGACGGTCACGACAGCGGTCATCATGAATGAGCATGGAGTGTCACGATGAAAAAACTGATTGGAATTGCCTTCGTCGCAGCAACTATCAGTACGCCAGCTTTCGCGCAAAATTATGGAACAGGGTATTCGGTCAATCAAAACGCTGCCGGGACTCCTGCCCGCGTGCACAGAGCGGTCCCTCGGCAGGTTGTTGACCCGATCTACGCGATGTCGCCCCGCGGGAGTTTCTATGGGGCGTACCCATACAATGATAATACCGGCGGCGGCAGTCCGGGATATAATGAGATGTTGCTGAACTGGTAGGTCTTCCACGAGAGAAGGACGGCCACCGCCCCCTTCTCATTTCGGTATGAAGTTTTGACTCTGGCTTAGCTTTGGACGTCTTCTGCTCAGCGATGGCCGCTTTTGGCTTGAGGAGCGAGGCGAAATATTTTCTGTGTCCGCATCTGACCATGCGGATGCAGCGACTAATGCAGCGGTCGCTTGATCGATCAAAAATATCGCACTGGATTCGGAGAGACCGCCGCGAGGCGGTCTTTCTGTTTGCGCGCCAATCAGGGATGCCCGCTTTCGGCACCTGGCGGACATGCCAACCGTAGCCGAAATTTGCCTGCGAGACCGACGTTAGCGACGTAGTGTTGCCGTATGCTCGCGCGTACGCCGGTGCGGATGCGCTGGTAGCGCGTGTCTGGCTTTCGAACGTTGCGCGATTTGCAGCGCGGGCTTGTGTAGTTGCGTCACACAGAAGCTGTCGACGGCATCCACCACTGCCGCGCTGATCAGTTGCTGCCGCTCGGGCGAGGCCACCACCAACTCCTCATCGCGGTTGATGATAGAGCCCGCTTCGAGCAATACCGCCGGCATTTGCGTTTTCTTCAGAACAAACAAAGTGTCGTAGCGGTAGACGCCAGCATCGGCGTCCAGAAGCGCGCGCCGCCACCGGCCCATGAACTTCTCGGTGTAGTGCGGCGTATATTGCAAGCCTCGTGCCTTCAACTGCTGGCCCAGCATGCTGCCGAACAGAAGACTGTCCTTGGGATCGAGATTGTCCTCGGACACAAAGATCGAATGGCCCTTAAATCGGTCGCTGAATGTTTTCGGCTTGCCGTTGTAGTCCCATTTTTCCAGAAACCGATCAGGCACCGAGTCGTGGTGGATGGACAGCAGCAGATTTGCCGACAGCTTGTTGGCGCGTGCCACGCGCGCGTACATGCTGCGGGTACCCGGCCCGTCGGTCACCATGAGAACCGTCTTGGCGAAGCCGGCTTCGAGGAGAGCCCGATCGATCTGCTTGGCGAGCTGCAGATTGAAATCAAATTCGTCGCCTCCGCGCGCGCTTTTGGCCCCGGGCGATTTCGCGGTGTGACCAACGTCGAGCACGACGCGAAAGTCCGGACGGGCGCAGCTCGCCGCGCCTGATGTCACGGGGTCGTCAGGCGGCTCGGCGCGGACAATGCCGGCCGGCAGCACAGACAAGACAGCCGCGAGCGATACCGCAACAGTGCGCCAATAGCGGATCATCAGACATTCTTTGGCATTTCCCGCTAACTAACAAGTCCATCTGCGGCAGCTTCAGGCCAGGACTATTTTACCGCGTACGGACTGTATCAATGTTGATTCCATTGTCCGCGAATGACCCAAAGCGGCCGTTGAACTGCGCCGCAACCATAAAATGCGACTGCGGCCCTACAGTTATGACCGCGCCTTGTCGCCCCAAGTCGACAGAGCGGTTGCCTCAAAGATCGTCGCCTCTTTGCCCTCGTCCGTGGCAAGCCACTCTTTGAGTTCCTGATCTGACCTCGGCTGACGACCCTTCATGCCTTCAAAGGCGTCACGCAGAATTTGCACTTGGGTCTTTTCCGATTTCTCTTTTTCGCTCATGGTGATTACTCCTATGAGAGAGACTGCCGAAACATAGCTTTCGGCAAAGATCTCGTAGTCGCTTGCCGACAAGGTACGACCTCGAGCGGCGACGGCATTGACATAGCGCAAACTTGGTTTCTTCAGACTGCTTTCGACCCAAAGCGGATATTTGCTAGACCGTCAGAGTGCTCAACAACGAACGCACGTCGGATACTCGCTCCACCACCGTCCCGAGGAACCGATTCCCTGCGTTTGCCGCGGCGGGCCTAAAAACAGGTGATTGGTGCAGTGTGCCCAGCTCAGTCTCTGAACGATGTGGGCAGCCGACCTGGACCTTGAGTGCCCAGCGCCCTCTCCGGCTTACGACACCTGCGCTGGAACAGTAATGATTTGGCGAATGATCTCAGCGGCTGAAAAACCGGCACCGGATTCTGTCACGGCTGACGTCTGGATCGGCTTTGCCATGATGTGCATCGGCATGTTCATGGCGGTTCTCGATGTTCAGGTCGTTGCGACGTCGCTGGCGACCATTCAACGCGCGCTGAACATTCCACAAAATCAAATGAGCTGGATCCAGACCGCCTATTTGATCGCGGAAGTCATCTCGATTCCACTAACCGGGTTCCTGACGCGCGCGCTGACCATGCGGTGGCTCTTCGTTGGCGCCATCTCCGTGTTTACCCTTGCATCGATCGCCTGCGCCGCAAGCGGAAATTTTTCTACCTTGATCGCGTTTCGTATCGTCCAAGGCTTTTCCGGCGGCACGCTGATCCCGGCGGTCTTCTCGGCCATCTTTCTGCTTTTTCCGGTTCGGCTCCAGCCGTTGGCGACGATGATCGCCGGGGTTCTCGCTGTTCTCGCTCCGACTGTGGGGCCGATTGTAGGAGGCTGGATTACCGAGACTTATTCCTGGCCGTGGCTATTCCTGATTAATGTCGTGCCTGGGATCATCGCAGCGTCGGTCGCGACAGTATTGCTGCCGAAAGGGCCGCCGTCGTTCGATCAAATTCCGCTTCTGGACCTGCCCTCGTTGGGTCTGGGGGCCACCGCCCTCGCAACGCTCGAAATCGGAATCAAGGAAGCCCCGGAACGCGGCTGGATGTCTACGCTCGTTGTCGCTCTTCTCAGCCTGTGTCTGATCACTGCGCTGGGATTTGTATTCCGGACACTGCGAACGCAAAGGCCGCTGGTCGATTTAAGAACCTTTCGCGATCGAAATTTTTCGATCGGCTGCCTGCTCAGTTTTCTGCTTGGAATGGGACTTTTCGGTTCTGTCTATCTGATGCCGGTTTTTCTGGCCTATGTGAGAGCGCACAACGCACTCGAGATTGGCAAGATCATGCTGGTAACGGGTGTGGCGCAACTTGCCGTTGCTCCACTGGCGGTGGTTCTGGTCCGGCGCGTTGACCTGCGTCTGTTAACCGGGTTCGGCTTTCTGTTGTTTGCAATAGGGCTTGGCCTGAGTTCGGTTCAAACGAAAGCCACGGATTTCGATGAAATGTTGTGGCCCCAACTGGTGCGCGGCAGCGCCATCATGTTTTGCATTCTGCCACCCACGCAACTTGCCCTGGGACAATTGGCAAAGACGGCCGTTGCCGATGCCAGCGGTTTGTTCAACCTCATGCGCAATCTCGGCGGTGCCATTGGAATCGCGATCATCGATACCGTGATCGACACACGGGCGCCTGAACATGCGCGGACCCTTGTCGATCGTCTTGCCGCTGGCGATTTGGACACGGTGAAATTACTTGGAATTCCACGCGACGCACTCGGATCCGCGCTGCTCGATCCCGAAAAGCAGGCCATGCTGGCCCCGCTCGTCCAAAAGGTTGCCTTTGTCGATGCCGTCAACGATGCCTGGGCCCTGGTTGCTTTAGCAACGCTGGCCGCGCTCGTTGTCCTGCCATGGGTCAGAGGCGCGCCAAAGTTTGGGACAGGTGTGAACAACCATTAAAACTCAGCGCCCGTCCATGTCCGCCTTTGGCGCATTGCGGACCTTTCAATCGCGGCGATCGCATCGCTTTTGCGGCAGCGAAAAGTCTCAGGCCTTACGCGATTTGAAATCGGATGTCGGCCGGTCCGATGGATAGCGCGATGACCCAAATCTCAGGACGAGCACAGCAAGCGAGAGCATGAGGATGGCACCTGTGACGATCAGGATATCGACGCCGGTGTGATGCTCGGCGCTGACGAGTTCGATGAGGAAGCGGCCAAGCGCGGTGATAGCGATATAAATTAGATAGCGGACGGGCAGCCTTGTTGTCTTGAAGTAGATGCCGACCATCGCCCCGATTTCGAGATAGATGAACAGAAGCAGGATGTCAGAAAGGGTGGCATGCCGGCGCGCGACCATTGCCAAAAATGCTTCGAGGGCGGACCACACCGTGGTGGCGCCAATGGCGAACAGTGCGAGATGGTGGAAGCCGTCGACCAGCAGCGTGCCCATCCCATCGGCGAGAGCCTTCATCCCCGCGTGAACGCTGCCGACGGATTGAGTGACCCTGCGTATTGAATCGGACATTGAAAATCCCCCAATAATCCCATCACGTGTGCGCGCTAAACAGCGAATTCCAATCCAGCCTAGCACTCAATATAATAGCAAATCTGCCTGCATATCGTTTGCCCACGCAATGTTCGCTTCTGCTACTTATCGGACATCGCCTAGTGACTGCACATGTCCGCATTTGGAGCTAAATCGGACGTAGAATTACAGATCACGAACTTGCGACTTGCCCACGCTGGACGGCGGGGCGTCCAATCAATGCCATGGGGGTCCACATCCGTCGTATCTGCGCGATTGCGGGGCTCTTCGTTTTCTTAGCGGCGTCGCTCGGTTGTCCAACTGGATTCGCCGCTGAGCCTAGACGCGTATTGCTGCTTCATTCTTTTGGCCGCGATTTCAAGCCGTGGAGCGAATATGGCAAAGCCATTCGCGCGGAACTGGATCGGCAATCACCGTGGCCGCTGGACATCATTGATTACTCGCTGGTCTCCGCCCGTTTCAGCGATGAGAACCCGGAGGCTCCGTTTGTCGAGTATCTCCGTGCCCTGTTTGCCAAACACCCTCTTGATCTCATCGTAAGCATCGGCGCGCCCGCAGCAAACTTTGTACAGCGAAACCGGCAGCAGCTTTTTGCCACCACCCCGATGGTGCTCATGGCAGTGGATCAACGTCGAGTGCAGAATTCGAATCTCACCGCGACCGACGCCGCCGTGGCGGTAAGGATCAACTATTTGTCGGCCTTCGAGAACATCCTGCAAGTATTGCCGGACACTAAAGATGTGATCGTGGTTGTTGGGGCTTCTCCGATTGAGAAATTCTGGAAGGAAGCGATAGGAAAGGAGGTGCAGCCTCTTGCAAACCAGATCAAGATTTCATGGACAGATGAATTGGCATTTGAAGCATTCCTAAAACAAGCTTCCGCGCTGCCGCCGCACACAGCAATTTTTTGGGAGTTGATGATTGTCGATGCGGCGGGCGTCGTGCACGAAGGCGCCGCGCCAATAACAAGACTTCATGCCGTGGCTAACGCGCCGATTTTTTCCTACGATGAATCCTTTTTCGGCAGTGGGATCGTAGGCGGCCCATTTCTCTTGGTAGCCGATAGCAGCCGGCAGGCGGCCGCCGTTGCCATTCGCATCCTTGGCGGAGAGAAGCCGGGCGAAATCAGAACGCCACCCGTCCAATTTGCAAGCCCAATGTTTGACTGGCGGGAAATGCAGCGCTGGGGTATTAGCGAAAGCAGTCTGTCGCCGGGTAGCGAGATCCTGTTTCGTAGTCCGACACCATGGGAGCAATATCGCGTTTACATCCTGGCGATTGCGGCTGCAATTCTGATCCAGGCCGCGCTGATCTTTTGGCTACTTTATGAACATTGGCGTCGTCAGCGTGCGGAAATTCTGGCGCGAAACACCATGTCAGAGCTGAGCCATGTGAATCGCATGGCAACGGCAGGCCAACTATCGGCCT
>JBATYN010000573.1:0-2709 GCA_049674125.1 Pseudolabrys sp.
AGTTGACGGTGTCGCGTGCGCGCAAGATCGAACGCGTCCTGTCGCAGCCGTTTTTCGTCGCCGAAGTGTTCACCGGCTCGCCGGGCAAGCTGGTCGATTTGCAGGACACCATCAAAGGCTTCACGGGGCTGTGTGAAGGCAAGTATGACAACCTGCCCGAAGCGGCCTTTTACATGGTTGGCACCATCGAAGAGGCGGTCGAGAAGGGTAAGAAGCTCGCCGGCGAAGCGGCATAACGGCGATGCAGGGGCGGACCAGCCTCATTGCGTTTTTGCTGATCGGGCTGGTGATTGGCGGTTTGTCCGGTTATATGACGCGCCCCGAGTCGACCGAGTTCAAGTTGGGACCACTGAGCTTCGAGGTACGCAGTGACGAAGTAGCTCGCGGTGGCGGGCCACTCACAAGCAGCCAAGTGCAGCACATTGCGATCTTGACTGCGCTCGGCGGCATCATCGGGCTGGCGGTGGGATTCGCGGCTGCAAAGCGCAAAGGCTGATCAGACAATGGCAAATTTTCATTTCGAACTGGTTTCGCCGGAAAAGCTTCTTTTCTCGGGGGCTGTGGAGCAGGTGGATGTGCCCGGCGCGGAGGGAGACTTCGGCGTGCTCGCTCAACATGCACCGATGGTTACAACGCTCCGCCCCGGCATCTTGACGGTGCATGGCGCTGGCGGTGTGCAGAAAATCGTCGTGCTTGGCGGCTTTGCGGAAGTATCTGCAGATGGACTGACCGTGCTGGCCGAAGTGGCCGAGGCGGTGGAGGACATCGATCGCGGCACGATTACAGCACGCATTGACGAGCTGGAAACCCGGATCGAAAAAATGGAACCAGGTTTCGAGCTCGACAAGCTGATCACTCGGCTTGATCATTTCAAGGAAGTCGACCGCCACCGCACCGGAACAGCGGCGCACTAGCCCGCAAACCGTGCGAACTCCTTCACGACTCGGTCATAAGTGTGCCGCTTGAACGGCACGACCAGGTCTGGCAATTCACGCATCGACACCCATCGCCACTCCACAAATTCGGGTTTGTGCCCGCCACCGGGGTTGGCGACATCGATTTCGCTATCGTTGCCGGTGAATCGCAGCGCGTACCATTTCTGTTTTTGGCCACGATATTTGCCGCCCCACGCTTGTTGGGCGACCTCGCGCGGCAGGTCATAGGTTAGCCACTCGGCGATTTCGCCAAGCTTTTGTACGGAGCGAATATTTGTTTCTTCAAGGAGCTCGCGCAGCGCCGCTTTATAGGGGTCTTCATTTTCGTCGATCCCGCCCTGGGGCATTTGCCACACATGAGTGGCGTCGACGTGCTCGGGTCCGTCCGTTCGCCGTCCAACGAAAACTTGTCCGGCACGGTTAAGCACCATCATGCCGGCGCAAGGACGATAGGGCAGCGATTCGTGGGATGGCATTCACACTCCGTTATTTTGACCGCGAGTTCTCGTGGCTAAAAATAACGTTACGACGACTTCGCCTTGATCGCCACCATAGTGATCGGCACCAGCAAGATGCCTTTGGATTCCACTTTCTTGGCCCACTCCGCAATACGCGCGATGGTGCCCGGCTGCGCGGTGGCGAAACCGACAGCGGTTCCGCTTTCACGCGCTTTCATCTCGAGCCGCGCAAGCGCACGATCGATTTCAACCGGCGTCGGAACCGTGTCGAGAACAATGTCGACCTTAGCGAAGGGCAGGTTGTGGCTCCCGGTAAGCTGCCCGGCCACACTGCGCGAGGACGAACCGTCGTCCACAAAGATGAGCCCGCGCTGGGCGGCTTCGCGCAACACGGGCGCCAGCCCCTGTTCGGAAGCGGTGAAACGCGATCCCATATAACTCATCATCCCGACATAGCCCTGAAAGCGGCTCATCAGCCAATGGAGCCTATCAATATTCTGCTCCGATGTGAGTGACGTGAGTAACGTCTGCGGGCCCGGATCATTGTCGGGGTAGTCGAACGGCTCCATCGGCACCTGCAGCAAAACTTCATGCTCGCTCGCTCGTGCGCGCTCCGCCAGCTTTTCAAGATCGGCGCCATAGGGTGCCAATGCAAAGGTCACCGGCGCCGGCAATCGCACGAATGCATCCGCAGTGCCCGATGCACTGATGCCGAGGCTGCCGACGATAATGGCGATGACGGGTGAATCCTTTTTATTCGACGAGAGTTGGCGGGGATGCGCATATCGGGCCGACGGGCGTGTGCCATCAGGCCCAATTTTCGGAATCGTGCCATGGCGGGTGGTTTCGAGCAGCTTCGGATCAAGCAGCGCCGCGCCGGTCCCGCTATTGCCGGGGATTGTGACTTGCTGCCTGGCCCCGCTCGACCCATCGATAATGGTGACGGTTTTTGATCCGGGCGGCGCTTCCGGCGGAGCGGGTGTAACAGGCGCGGTGCCTTGGGGGCCATCGTAACGGGCGTGCTGCTTGCCGTCGCTGTCGGCTTCGCGTGCAGTCTTCGATGCCGCTGGCGTATTCGTCGTTACAACCGCTACCGGTTCGCCGCCGAGCGGATCATGAACGAAGGTCGCCCATGCAACCACGATAAGGCCGGACAATCCCAGCGCTCCGGCCACCAATTGAGGCGCGGAGACCGGTAGTTTCGGCAGCAGCCGTTTTCGTTTGTCCTGGCCGAGTGGGGCGTTCAGGTCGTCTGATGCCACGGCACAAGATCCTCGCGAATCATCAAAAGAGTCTAGCACGCGACGATTCGGCAC
>JBATYN010000574.1:0-2652 GCA_049674125.1 Pseudolabrys sp.
GCCCATGACGGCAAGGAATCCACCGACTCCATCTGGGTGTCGCCGCGCGAAGCGCTGGAAGGCGGCAAAACCGGCCGCTTCAAGCTGCCGTTCCCGACCACGCGCAATCTGATCAAGCTCGGCAAGCAGGCCAGTGTGAAGGCGGCGCTTGACGATTCCAGAGGCAAATCCGTCGTGACCGTGATGCCCGTGATGACCAGGAACGACGGCGGCCGTCAGCTGCGGATTCCGCGCGAGGCCGGCTATGACGGCGAAGTGTTCGAGGTCGGCGCGCTGGGGTGAGACGTCATCCTGAGGTGCGCGCTCTTGCGCGCCTCGAAGGATGACAGCCCGCGGCCCATCCTTCGAGGCTCGCTCCGCTCGCACCTCAGACCGTATGTCCCTTTGCGGAGCGGAGGCGACTCACCCTCGATGCGAGTGCGAGGGTTGCCCGGACAGGCCGGGCCGAGCCTCACGCAAGGAGGGCGAGTCATGGGTGATTATAGCGAGGCCTTCGTGGGTCTCGATACGTCTAAGTTGCGGAATGCGGTTGCGATTGCGGACGCTAGCCGGGGTGGCGAGGTTCGGTTCCTTGGGGAGATCGAGAACACGCTGGCCGCAACGGCGAAGCTCGTTCGGAAGCTTTCCGCCAAGTACAAGCGGCTGACGTTCTGCTACGAGGCAGGGCCGACCGGCTACGGGCTGCACCGGCAGATCAAGGACCTCGGCTTCGAATGCGTGGTGGTAGCGCCCTCGCTGATTCCAAAGCGGCCAGGCGACAAGGTGAAGACCAACCGACGCGATGCGCTCAGCCTGGCAAAGCTGCTGCGTGCCGACGAACTCACCCCGGTCTGGGTGCCGGACGGACGTCACGAGGCGATGCGCGATCTGACGCGGGCGCGCGAGACGGCGATGCTGGATTTGCGCACGAAGCGCCAGCATGTTTCAGCCTTTCTGCTGCGGCTGGGAAGGCCTTATCCCGAGAGCAGGAAGACCTGGACCAAGGCGCATGCGGGCTGGATCGCGAGCCAGAAGCTCGAGCATCCGCAACAGCGCCTTGTGCTGGAGGAGATGATGCTGGCGATCCGTCAGGCGCAGGAGCGCCTTCAACGGCTCGAGCAGGCCGTCGCCGCAGCCGTTCCGGAATGGTCACTTGCGCCGGTGGTCACCGCATTGATGGCGATGCGCGGCATGGATCTGGTCTCGGCCACAACGCTGCTGGCCGAGATCGGCGATCTCTCGCGGTTCCGAACGCCGACCGAGTTGATGGCCTATCTCGGGCTCGTGCCTTCGGAGAATTCGACCGGCGACACCGTCAAGCGCGGACCGATCACCAAAGCCGGCAACCGGCGTGCCCGGCGCATGCTGGTGGAGTGCTCGTGGAGCTATCAGCATCCGCCGCGGGTCGGACAAGCCAAGCAACCGAAGGTCGATGCGGCGCCGCCAGCAGTTCGCGAGATCGCCTGGAAGGCGCAGTGCCGGCTGTACCGCCGCTATCGAGCGCTGATCAGGAAAGGCAAGCTCAAGACCGTTGCCATCGTCGCGATCGCCCGCGAGCTCGCCGGCTTCATCTGGGCTGTCGCTCGCGCAGTCTCGACCGCTCGTGTCGCGGCAGCCCCGGCTTAAGAGGCTTGGCAAGGGGAGCCAAGCGGCCAAGGCCGAGCGCTAACCAGAGAGCCCTGCGCCGGGGCAGTGGTCCGGCGAAGCGATAAATCTCGTGCAATGGCGGAAGCAGAGCCGCGGCAAGGGGAATTCCCGATCATCCTGTGTGACCGATCGCAAGATCGACGTCCGACCTCAGACCGGGACAGCCCCAGACGAACCTACGGACATGCGTGAACCCGCGAATAAGAGCTTGTTGACCGACGTCTCTGGGTTCTGCTTCCACCCCTGCACGATCATCCCCACTCACACTTCTCCGCAATTCCAGGAGAAAACCCTTCGTCATGCCTCTACTCTTGAAACGGGACATAAGAGGATGACGACCTCATATTTTATCCCCCCAGCGCGCCTTGCGTGTTCACATATAGCGCGTAGATCGACTGGCTCGAGGCCATGAACAGCCGGTTGCGCTTGACGCCGCCGAAGCAGAGATTGGCGCAGCGCTCGGGCAGCGCGATGCGGCCGATCATGACGCCGTCGGGCGCGAACACCACGACGCCGTCGAGTTCGGGATCGCCCATGCCCCAGCCGCACCACAGATTGCCGTCGATGTCAGCGCGCATGCCGTCAGGCGTGCCGGGGCCGGCGTCGACGAACACGCGTTTGTTGGAAATTTTGTCGCCGCTCGCAGCGACGTCGTAGGCAAGGATTTTTCGGGTCGGCACGCCGCGGGATTCGATGATGTAGAGGATTTTTTCGTCCGGCGAGAAGCACAGCCCGTTCGGCCCCAAAATGCCTTCGGCGACGATGGTGGCTTTTCCGCTGGCGCCGTCGATCCGGTAGACGTTCATGTCGATCTCGGATTCGGCCTTGTAGCCTTCGTAATTGCCGAGCAGGCCGAATATCGGATCGGTGAACCAGATCGAGCCGTCGGATTTCACGATCACGTCATTCGGCGCGTTCAGCCGCTTGCCCTCGAAAGAGTCCATCAGCACGGTAATCGATCCGTCATATTCAGTTCGCACGACCCGGCGCCCGCCGTGTTCGCAAGTGATCAGCCGGCCCTGGCGG
>JBATYN010000575.1:0-1969 GCA_049674125.1 Pseudolabrys sp.
TATCTGATGCCGAGCGCCACCAACATGCGTACCGTTTACGTGGACAACTCGACCACCGCGGTGACATTTTCGGTCGGCAGCAACCACGCCCACGCGCTGGTAAAGGTCGAGCCGCTGGACTAACGGCTACGGCTCGCCCCGAATTCTAGCCGTGAGGTCCGTTCAAGTCATTCGCTATCGCTACCAATCCGCTTAGTGCGTCTGTTGCGCGATGTCCGGGATGCTCAGGAAAGTGCGCCGGCGGACGCTCCAACCGAGAGGTGAACTCCATTCTGCCACATGAGCTGGCTGTGAGTACAATCCATGACAGGCAGTATCAGCTGTTGGAAATCATGTTCCGGTAGGTCCGGAGTGGACGCCACGCGCGGCGGCCTGACGATACTGACGGCTATCCGATCGCTCCGTGAATAACGGCTCGGAATGGCAGCTCGGGCTCAGCCGCATGGGCTCGATCCCCGCTCGTGGGCGCGTGTTCATCGGCTTGCCGGTATAGCAGCTCTACATGTGCTGGGCGTTGCCGTTAGCCACCGGCGCGATCGTCTGGTTCGCCACCCAAGCGCTCAACACCGCGCGCGTCAAAGCGCATCGGGAGTTGGCGAAGGCGATGTTACGGCCGGCGCCGAGCGGCGCCCAGACATCCGGAGCTTCTCGGCCAGGCCTATTTGAGCGCGTCTTTAACCGCGTCGATGCCGGCCTGCGCGCAGGTCTCGTCCTGGTCCGCGGTGCCGCCGCTGACGCCGATGCCACCAATATGCACCTTGTCGTCGGTCATGACCGGCAAGCCGCCGGCAAAGGCGATAATGCCGGGCACCAGTGCCAATCCCGGGACCGTGCCGCCCTTGAGATCCTTGCCATAGGCCAATTGCTCGATGCCTCGGGTTGGGAACGGGAATCGCGCGGACGTTTCGGCCTTGTGGCGGGCAATGTCGCCGCTGCCAAGATAAGCGCCATCCATGCGTTCAAAGAAAATCTCGTTCGCGCCGCTGTCGACAATGGAGATGTTCATCTTCCAGCTCATCTCCCTGGCCTTGGCTTCGCAACCCGCATCTTCCCCAGATCGAGCGAGAGCACGGGCGTCTTGTCGAGCGCCGAAGCATGTTGGGCGAGGCCGATGGCAAGCGCGGTCGCCATCGCGGCGGTATAAATGGCAGGTGGTTTCATTGCTTTCTCCCGGTTCAGCTTTAAGAGCAACTGTTGAATCCTCGCGTCGCTCGGTGGACGTCCCCGCCCGACAACCCCATGCTCCGAAACGATAACCCAACGGTACGTCCGTCTATACACAACGCTTCGTGAGCAGATGCGGCCGGCGTGTGTGGCACCACGTATACATCGCATTAGTCCGGCGATCGGCACGATCCTCGGCAAACACCAGAAGCAAGCCAGATCGGGCAAACAGTCCTGAGGTTACCGTTTCACGGCAACGTCGAAACGGACAGATCCTACACTAATTGCTCCACGGCAAGATCCAACCTCACCACATCGATCGCTGGCTAGTTTGGAGTCTCAAAGAACGCAAAAGTGGAACGCGCACATCACCGGCGCGCCGTCTACAAGAATTTAGAAATAACAGCCGCTCAACTGAATTTGATCTCTGGTGGGGCCAAGGCATACTCGGCCAAGGGCCTGCCGCGGTAGCGATCGACCAGTGCTTGAAAAGCCGCGTTCGCGATCATCTCCGATCCCTCAAACCGGCTAAGTACCAGCCGATCGAGTTCAAGGTCTTCCCGGCTGATATGAGCAATAACGTCGATCTTCGTGGTCCCGACGACGAACGTCCGCATGTGAAATCCCCACTGGGATTGGTCCCATCCCCCAACTCTCAGCAGGCGTTGCAGTTCCACACTTACGCGACGCGCCTTGCTTGCCAAGGATGCGGTTAACCGCCACGATGGGCCATGCTGGGCCAAATGGATCATATTGTTGCCGAGACGGCGGCGCGCATTTTTGCCGATCTCGCGGATCCGCAGAC
>JBATYN010000576.1:0-3100 GCA_049674125.1 Pseudolabrys sp.
CGCCTCCCGCTTGCCGCTGCGGAAAGAACGCAACGTATCGTCGAAGCCTTCAGGTTCGATCGCGTAAAACTTCGCAGCAGGCACCCGCGCTTTCACTCCGAGCGAAATGCCGGCAGCCAATCCTCCGCCGGAAGCGCCTACGACCACGATCTCGGGCTGGAGCGAAAGCTTCGCCAGATCTTCAACAATCTCGGCGCCGATCGTGCCTTGTCCTGCGATGATGAGCGGATCGTCATAAGGCGGCACCAACGTGGCACCACGCTCCGCCACGATTTTCTTTGCGATGGCAGCACGGTCTTCGCGATCGCGGTCGTAAGGCACAACTTCCGCGCCGAGCGCCAGCGTACGCTCGCGCTTTGCCCTTGGAGCATCGCTCGGCATCACAATGGTGGCACGCAAACCAAGTAAACGCGCTGCGGCGGCCACGCCCTGCGCGTGATTGCCGCTCGAATAGGCCACCACGCCGCCCGCACGCCGGTCTGGCACGATTGAGGATACTTTGTTGTAGGCGCCACGGAACTTGAATGATCCGGTACGCTGCAAGGTTTCCGCCTTGAGAAAAACGCGCGCCCCGATCGTTTCATCCAGAACCGGAGAACTGATTAGCGGCGTCCGTACCGCGACGCCGGCAAGCCGCTTTGCCGCTTTTTCGATGTCGGCAGCGGTCGGCAGGACAGTGTTGTCGATGGCACCCATGGGTAGCAAGGCTAACGCCGCACCGCATTCGGCGGCAAGGGCACCTCGCCCTTAGGCCGCGATCGGGGACTGTTTTTTACGACTGGCCTTGGCCGCTTGTGCGACGTGTTCCAGGAAAATCTGCGCGCTCGTGGTCCACGTCATGCTCAAAGCGAATTCGCGGCAATCCTCCTGCCGGCATTCCAATGCATTCAAGCAGGCTCGTTGCAGGTCTTCATCAAGCGCACCAACATTTGCTTCACCGATCACATCGCGCGGCGCCGCCGCAGGGAATGCCGCTACCGGAACTCCGCTCGCCAAGGCTTCCAGCAACACCAGCCCAAAAGTGTCGGTGCGGCTTGGAAACACAAACACATCGGCGGCAGCATAAATTTCAGCCAGTGCCTCGCCATGCCGCGCACCGACAAACACAGCGTCGGGAAATTTTCGGGCAAGCGAGCTTCTCGCCGGCCCGTCGCCGACGACAAGTTTGGTGCCAGGTAAATCAAGCTTGAGGAAGGCTTCAACATTTTTTTCAACTGCGAGGCGGCCGACGGTTAAAAAGATCGGCCGTGGCAAACTAATGTGGGCGCCTGCCCTCGGGCGAAATAACCCGGCATCGACGCCGCGGGGCCATAGCTTCACATTCTTGAAGCCGCGCGACGAGAGTTCGGATGCAAGCGTCGGCGTGGCAGCGAGCACCGCAGCGCCGGGAGCGTGAAAACGGCGCAACCATCCCCATGTCAACTGACTGGTCCAGCGCTCGGGCACCGGCAGCCGCTCGGCGAGGTAGTCCGGGAAACGGGTGTGAAAGCTGGTCGTGAACGGCAGGCCGCGTCTCAGACAAACGCGGCGCATGGCGTGGCCGATCGGACCCTCCGTCGCGACATGGATCGCGTCCGGCTGCGAGACCTTAAGACGCCGCTCGATGTCGCCAGGCCCAACTAACGCCAATCGGATTTCCGGATAGCTCGGCATCGGCAAGGTCCAGAATTGGTCGGGACTTAGAAATTCCAGCTCCGCCCCGAGCAAATGAGCCTCACGCGCGACGTGCCCCAAGGTCCGTACGACGCCATTGACCTGAGGGTGCCATGCGTCGGTCGCGACGAGGATCTTCATGCGTGTTTGCTGCCCTTGCGGCTAAGCTGCATTTGCCGTCGGTCGACGCGGGAGCAACTGGGCCGGCTCGCTATCACGGCCATCATGTGTCCACGTAATGATCTCAAAGTGGCCGTCGTAGCGTTCGGCGACTGCCGTGCAGCTTTCCACCCAATCGCCGCAGTTGATGTAACGAAGGCCGTAATCAACGTGCATAGCGGCGGTGTGGATGTGGCCGCAGATCACGCCTTCGGCGCGATGGTGCCTGGCCTCCGTCGCCAATGCCTTCTCGAACGCACCGATATAGTTGACTGCGTTTTTCACCTTGAGCTTGGCCCATTTGGACAACGACCAGTAAGGCGCGCCAAGCACCCGGCGGAATGTGTTGAAAATCCGGTTCGCTGTGAGTGCGAATTCGTAAGCCTTGTCGCCCAACAGCGCCAGCCAACGCGCTTGTGTCACCACGAGATCAAAAATGTCGCCGTGCACAACCAGGTAACGGCGTCCGTCGACGCCTTCGTGAATCGTATTCTCAACGACCTCGATGCCACCGAAGTGCGTGCCGTAATAACCACGCAGAAATTCGTCGTGATTGCCCGGAATATAAATGAGCCGTGCTCCCTTGCGCGCCTGACGCAAGAGTTTCTGCACCACGTCGTTGTGTGACTGCGGCCAGTACCACGACGAGCGCAGCGCCCACCCGTCGACAATATCGCCGACCAGATAGATCGTTTCAGCTTCATGGTGACGGAGAAAGTCGAGCAGCCGGTCGGCCTGGCAGCCGCGCGTTCCCAGATGTACGTCGGAGATAAACAGCGCGCGAAATCGTCGCGTGGCGTCGTCCGTCACGATTCGACGATCTCCGATGCAACGATCATGCGCGACATCTACCAGTTCCCCGTTTCAATTTTATGACAGCGCTGTTTACCGATTCGACACGATTAAAATCACGCCGCCGCTTGTTGCGCTTCGGCACGGCGGAAACGCACCAGCGTGTACACGCCGAATGGTTTGACTTTGCGTCGTTCAATCAACTCTGCACCACCATGTGCTTGTGCCCACGCCGCCAGACGCTGGAACGGAAACTCCGGCCGCAGGCCCAGTTTGTGCGCTTTCCGCGCGAGCAGGCGCTCAACGGCGGCAGCCAGACCGCGTTCGGAATAAAGGTGATTAACGAGAATGATTTGTCCGCCCGGCCGAACCACGCGCGCGCATTCAGACAATACGCGCTCGGGATTTTCCACCAGTGTAATAACAAATTGGCCGACGACGCAGTCGAACGAGCCGCCGGGATAGGCCAGGTCATGCGCATCCATCACGGCAAGTT
>JBATYN010000577.1:0-18569 GCA_049674125.1 Pseudolabrys sp.
CACTAAGACTACGCCAACGAATTTCGTTCATTTCCGCGTCATGGCGCCTACACGCGCGTGAAAATCAGCGCCATTACCAGTCTTTGCGACAAAGCCAGCGCGTATTGCAAAGTCACCGAAGCGCTCGCCATTGTGACGCTCGGCTGCATAGGCCGCGAACACGACGTCAAGCGCAGAAACCATTCCGGCGTGATCAAGATCCTCAGCATAAAGCTTGTTCAGTCGCGAGCCGTCGAAGGCAGCGCCAAGATAAAGATTGTAGCGGCCGGGGCCTTTGCCCACCAAACCAATCTCGGCGAGATAAGGGCGCGCGCAGCCGTTCGGGCAGCCGGTCATTCGAATAACAATGTCGTCGGCGGAGAGCCCGTGCGCGGCGAGCCGTTCGTCGAGCGCCGTCATCAGATCGGGTAAATAGCGCTCGCTTTCGGCAAGCGCGAGCCCGCACGTCGGCAGCGCGACGCAGGCCATCGAGTTGCGGCGCAGGCCGGACCAGGGCGCCAACAGGCCTACCTCGCGTACGATGCGTTCGATCTCCGCTTGCTGGCCGGTCGGCACATTAGCGATGATGAGATTCTGGTTCGGCGTGATACGGAAATCGCCGTCGTGCGTTTGGGCGATGGTCCGCAAAGCCGTCTGCTGGGCGGTGGCGCCAACATCGTGAACACGGCCGTTCTGTACGAACAACGTCAGATGCCCGCGTCCATCGCCGCCCTGCGACCAGCCGTATTGGTCTCCGGTCGAGGTGAACGCGAAGGGTTTCGCAGCGGCCAGCTTGACGCCGGCGCGCCGCTCGACTTCCGCGCGGAACGCATCCAGACCACGGTCTTCAATTGTGTATTTCAGCCGTGCGTGTTTGCGATTTTTGCGGTCACCCCAGTCCCGCTGGACGGTGACAACGGCTTCCGCGATTTTCACGCAGTCGCGCGTGTCGCAAAAGCCCATGATGTCCGCCGTGCGCGGGTACGTATCCTCCTCACCATGGGTCATGCCCATGCCACCGCCCACGCTGACGTTCCAGCCGATGACGTGGCCAACAGCATCAAGAATAGCGATGTATCCGAGATCGTGAGCGAAGACGTCAACATCGTTCGAAGGCGGTACCGCCACAACGACCTTGAATTTTCGCGGCAAATAGGTCTTCCCGTAAATCGGTTCGACGACTTCCTCCTCGCCACCGGCGATACGCTCACCGTCCAGCCAGATTTCGCGGTAGGCCGGCGTGCGCGGCAATAAATCATCTGAAATCGATCGCGCGAGTTCGATCGCCGTTGCATGGGCATGAGACTGATGGGGATTCGGATTGCACATCACGTTACGATTGACATCACCGCAAGCAGCGATCGTATTGAGGAGCGCCGCGTCGACAGCTTTGAGCGTCGTCTTCAAATTCGATTTGATAATTCCGTGCAACTGTACCGTCTGCCTCGTGGTCAGGCGCATGGTGCCGTTGGCATAGTCGCGTGCAACCTGATCGAGCGCGAGCCATTGTTTTGGGCTGAGCACGCCGCCCGGAATGCGAACGCGGATCATAAAGGCGAAGGCCTTCTCCATTTTCTTACGCGTACGCTCCGGCCGCAGGTCACGGTCGTCCTGCAGATACATGCCGTGGAATTTCACCAGCTGCTGGTCATCCTCAATGATCCCACCGGTGATTTCTTCACGCAGACCTTCGCTAAGCGTACCGCGCAGGTAATCGCTCGCCTCTTTGATGCGCTCATTGCGCGATAGGTCGTCGGTCATGGCGGTCCAATCGAAGCAGGATCAGTAGACATCCTGCAAGTAGCGCTTTTCGCGCTCTAGCGTCGCCACCGCCTGCTCGGCGGCCTCCAGCGACAGTGTCCTCACGTCAGCATAGGCGTTCACCAGCATAGCGCGTACGTCCTTCGCCATCGCCTTGCCATCGCCGCAGACGTAAAAGTGCGCGCCACCATCGAGCCATTCAACAAGCTCGTGCCGACGTTCCCAAACCTTGTGCTGGACATAGATCTTGTCGGGCCGGTCACGCGAGAAGGCTACGTCCATATGTGTCAGAGAGCCATCTTTCAGGGCATCCTGCCAATCAAGCTGGTAGAGGAAATCATGCGTGAACGTGCGATCCCCAAAGAACAGCCAATTGCGGCCCTTGGCTTCGGTGGCGCGTCGCTCTTGAACGAAGGCGCGGAACGGAGCAACCCCGGTGCCGGGGCCAACCATAATGATATCCTTGTCAGGTGCCGGCAGCGCAAAATGCTTGTTGGGCTTGAGTTTGACCCGCATGCGCTGGCCACGCTTCACCCGTTCGGCAACAAAGTTCGAAGCCACACCTTTGCGGCTTCGGCCATGCGTTTCATAACGTACCGCCGAAACCAGAAGATGGGCCTCGTCGCCCACCTCGCGGCGCGAGGACGCAATCGAGTAAGCGCGCGGGGCAAGCGGCCGTGTCAGCGCGCGCAAAATGTCAGCGCCGAGTGCGATCGGATAAGTCGCGACCAAATCGATGAGCTGGCGTCCCACTATCCATTCACGGGCCTGACCTTCCGCGAGCAATGCCTTGACATATTGGTGCCCGGTTTTTTCCGCGTAGGTCTCAATGGTCTTGAGCGAGAGGGTCGTGACGTCACGGGACTTGATGAACTCCGTGCGCAATTGGTCATCCTGCGCCAAACCGGAAATTTTTAGCAGTTCATCCACGTACGCGGGGTCGTTCTCCGGGTAGAGATCGAGGGAATCGCCCGGCTGGTAGGCTGGTGCACCACCTTCGAAGCTAAGCGCGAGATGAATGGTTTCCTTATCCGAGCGCGAGGAATTCAGGTCTACGTGCTCGATAAATTCGGCCTCAACCACATCCGTATTCGGTGCAGCGAGCGGCTTGGCGCCAAAATCGACCTCGATCACCCGGCCGCCGGCATTCGGTGGCGCCAGCGCTTTTACGGCATCGCCGATCCAACGCGCCGCAGGCTCGGCAAAGTCGAGGTCGCAATCGACACGATCGGCAATGCGCGTGCCACCAAGTGCAGCCAGCCGCTCATCAATTTTCTTGCCGATGGCGCAGAACTCCGCATAAGCCGTGTCGCCCAGCGCCAGCACGCCGAATTCGACACCATCAAGTCGAGGAGCATTCTCGCCCATCAGTTCATTGTAGGCGCGGATGGCCCGCGCCGGCGGCTCGCCCTCGCCCCAGGTCGCGGCGATGACCACCAGCCGTTTGGCGGACGCGAGGGTTGCTAACTCGAGGTCGGCCATATCAATAATCGTCGGTTTTAAGCCGTTCTTCCGCGCCGCTTTGGCAAAATCACCCGCGAGCCTTTCCGAATTTCCGGACTCGCTGGCATAGACGATCGTGAGCGGTTCGGCCTGTCGCGATGATGCCGCCGGTTGGAGCGCAACCGCACCACCCGCAGCGGCATCAAGACCCGCAAGGAACCCTGCGAGCCAAGCCCGCTGATTGGCACTGGCAGGGCCGACGACCCGGTTGAGGAGATCAATCTCCTCTTCGGCGAAGGGGGCGGTCTTCGGAATTGGCGACATTACCATTCTCATTTCTCGGCAGCGCAATTGGCGCCGCCGCATTGCAAAGAGTTAGATAGACGCTGGGAATAAGTGGTTCACGACGGCAAGGATGACGAGCGAAACGACGCCGATTCCAAGACTCCAGCCGATCAGCTTCTTCTCGATCGGCAAGAGCGGCTCGACGGCCGCCTTGCGAAGTTCTTCGCCAACATTCACTTCCGACATCGATTGCTCCTTAACACTCAGCTGGCCAACGGCGGCTTGACGCCGCTGAAGAACAGCCACGAAATTAACAGTCCGACCCAGATCACGAAGCCGAACAGGCTTACGAAATAGACGGCAGCAAGCCGGCCGATGCCCTGAGCCCACAACTTCTTGAAGTTGGAGAGCACACCAATCGAGAAGAAGGTCAGGATGAAGAACACGACACGGATCGTGTTCGCCTCACCCATCGCCGCTGGCACTTTGGACGCGATGTTGGCCGGCGTCGCGAGCGCGAGGTAAAGCCCGACCGCGAAAGTGACCACGAAGCCTATGACGAATTTCGGAAAGCGCTCCCAGATCTCGCGTATGCTGGCTTTATCGGACGTTCTGTTGATGTGATTGGTCCAGATATAGCCAAGCACGAAGGCCCAGATGCCAATGAAGATGTCGATGAACACCTTGATCGTCGCTGCTGTGCCAAGAATCCATCCCGGCTGATATTTGATACCTTCCGCAGCGTTCTGCGCGAGAATTAGAGATTCAGTGATGGCGCCACCGGCCACTGCCGCGCCGTCAGTCTTGATGGCAAGGCCCATCCAGGCGCCCGCTACCAGCGGCTCATGCGACAAGAATGTCTGCGCGAGAAACGGCAACACGAGCACTTCGACGACGGCAAAGACGACAACCAGCGAGGATACCAGGACCGGGATCATCGGCCGCGCGCGGATGGCGCCGCCAGTCGCGATCGCGGCCGAGACACCGCAGATCGAAATGCCAGAAGCGAGCGGTGCCGCCCATTCACGATTGAAGCCAAACCATTTGCGAGCAACGAAATAAACGACTGCCCAATAGATCAAATAGGCTTCGATGATTGCCGCAACTCCGCGCAGTAGCAGCGCACTAGCCAACGATAGTTTTCCGGCGGCGGTAACGGCGAAGAAGCCGCCGAGGATAACGATTGCGATCTTGATATAGAGCTCGGGACGCACTGCATCTTTGATCGCTTCGCCGAAGCGCGGAAAGACGTTGGCGATCACCAGGCCTGAGATCAGCGCGAAGATGTAAGCGCCTTCATTGGTCAGCTTGAGTGACCAACTAATGCCAAATTTTTGTAATTCGGCCGGCGTCACGGCAGCGAAGTTGGCGAAATTTCCTACTACCCAACTCGCATAGGCGATCCAAAATACAGCCGTGAACGCAAACGCGAATTTCTTGATATCGCTCTTGAGCGCCACCGCCGCCGCGCTCAGAACCACGAGAAGCGCAAAGTAAGTCGCGACCAGCGCACCGAACCCACCGAGCGAAGCGTAGGATTTCGAAACGGTCCCAAGCGCCTTGCCCGCGTCGCTCCACACCGAGGTGGTCACAACCCAGCCAAGCAGGTCAAAGTTTGCGATCCCGGCCAGCGCCAAAACGAAGATCGAAAGCCCGATGATCAGCGACAACCAATCCTCGCTGATGCGCGGCGCAAGCTCTACATTGTCGGCGCGGCGGGGCGTCGCGCCGGACCAGGTCGTGGTACTCATGAAAGAATGACTCCTTACCAGGGCAGGTGCGGCAGAACGCCGAGGACGATGAGAGCTACCAGCGCAGTTGCGATCGCCACCGCCCAGTTATCCAGCGCGCCCGGCTGCAACACGCTCCGGCGCTCATGAGGTAAGTCGGTCATTGGACAGCTCCCGTGCAGCAGTAGGAGCTGCTAAATAGGAGACTATTCTACAAAACTGCAATAAGTGCCCGAAAATAAGAACAAATTTGCTTTTTTAGGCCGTTTAATGCGTAATAATTTCCTTCTTACGCCCGATTGTGGAGAACGCCGGTATCGCTCGAATCCCGCATTCACGTATGCAAAACACTGAAAGTGACGCTCACTCAGGAACCGCCCAACACTCATGGCCACGTATCGGCGCAAACTGCATTCATTGTTAACGCCCCGCGAACACCGATTGTTTGCGCGTCTCGATACGCCGCAAAAGATTCAGAATTTCCTCGACAGGTTGCCGGTGAATTTCAGCCTCAAGGGCGATACAGCGATGTCGCCACGGAGCGTGCTGAATGCGCGGATCGCGCATTGTGCGGAAGGCGCAGTCTTCGCAGCCGCCGCGCTCGCCTATCACGGGAGGCCGCCGCTGCTGATGGACATTCGCGCTCTGCCGAGCGATCAGGACCATATTATTACGCTTTTCCGGGAGCGCGGCTTGTGGGGCGCGATCAGCAAGACCAATCACGCGATATTGCGCTGGCGCGACCCGATTTATGCAAGCGCCCGCGAATTAGCGATGACCTATGCGCACGAATATTGCCTGCCGGGTGGCAAGAAATCGATGCTGTCCTTTTCGAAGCCGTTTTCGCTTGCGCGCTTTACACCCAAAAGCTGGGTGATCGCACCGGAAGATCTCGATTGGCTTCTGGTCGAGCTCGATTCCTCTCCACATGTTCTGATCGCACCCCGGCGCGCAATGCGCAAACGCCGCCGGTCGTCACGAGTTGAACTTCTGTCACAGGAGGTGGTCGAGTGGTCCGATCCGCGCAAACCAAAGCGTAAGAAGAAAGTTCGACAGTCCTGACAATTTACGGTGCGGCGGACGCCAGCTAGTATCCATCTGCAAGCTAACAATCGAGGCGGCAACGTGGCTTCATTCAGCAATCGCAGGCAACTAACGATCGAATGGGGTCAGTGCGATCCCGCCGGTATCGTCTTCAACAGCCGTTTTTTTGAGCTCTTCGACTCCAGTACGTGGCTTTTGTTCCAGGCGGCGCTCGGCGTCAGGCCGCCCGATCTTGCGACGACATTCGGCATCATGGGAATTCCGCTCGTCGATGTGCGCGCGAATTTCTTGAAGTCTATCAAATTCGGCGATGCTGTCGAAATAACTTCGCGAATCAGCAATTTCCGCCGCTCTAGCTTCGATGTCGAGCACCACCTATCGGTTGATGGCCAGCTGGCGGTCGAGGGGGGAGAAACCCGGGTTTGGGCGGCGCGTAGCAAAGATGACCCTGAAAAGATTGGCGCCATGGCCATCCCGGCCGATGTGATTGCCAAATTTGGGCCATCGTAATCGTTCCAGCCATTCCCAGAAATTGGTCTGGAGAGGCCTCCCGGCGTAGTGTGTCGTAGCCCTAATAATAACGACAAAAAGCGCGCAAAAACTGCACGCTTCCAAGGGACGAAAACGCTTGGCCAGGCTGCTTGAATGCAGGCTCAACGGCCGTGACCGCGCCGACGCGGTCGCCGACAACATCCTGTTGCTCGACTATCTGCGCGAAAAGGTTGGTCTGACCGGGACGAAGACCGGGTGCGATGGCGGCGAATGCGGCGCCTGTACGGTATTGGTTGATGACCGCCCAATGCTGTCATGTCTCACACTTGCCGCGACCATCCAGGGCAAACGCGTCGATACGATCGAGTCGCTCGGAGCCGACGGCCAGCTCTCTGCGGTCCAGCGCGGTTTCCACGAAAAGCTCGGCTCACAGTGTGGTTACTGCACGCCGGGCTTCATCATGGCCTCCGCCGGCTTGCTCCGCAAAAATCCGAAACCAAGTGATGCGGAGATTATCGAAGCACTTGGCAGCAACATCTGCCGCTGCACCGGTTACGTCAAAATCATCGAGGCGGTGAAATATGCCGCGGCGCTGAACGCGCAGGGGATCGCGCCATGAACAAAGCGGTCCCGGCACATAATATCGGTTCCTATGTGCCCATGATCGACGGGCCCGAGAAAGTATCGGGCCGCGCGAAATACACGGCCGATATTCTCGCCCCGGGTCAGCTTGCCGGCCGCATCTACCGCAGCCCTTATTCGCACGGTGAAATTGTCGACGTCGACGTTTCTAAAGCGCTCAGGCTGCCGGGCGTGCGCGCTATTGTCACTGGCGCCGACTGCGACAAGGCATTCGGCGTGCTGCCGATAGCCCGCACCGAATATCCGTTGGCGCGGGATAAAGTGCGCTACCGCGGAGAACCCGTCGCCGCCGTCGCTGCGGTTGATGATGCAACTGCGCGCGAGGCCATCCGACGTATCAAATTCACTGTGCGAGAACTGCCGGCCTACTACACCGCAAAAGAAGCGCTCGCGCCGGGTGCCGCGCTCCTGCACGATAAAAAGCCCGGTAATCTCGAACGCGACGTCCTGTTCGAGTTGGGCTCGACAGCGCAAGGCTTTGCGGAAGCCGACCTGGTGCGCGAAGGCACGTACAACTGCGCAGAGGTCTGCCAGAACCAGATGGAAATGCACGCTGCTGTCGCCGAATACGACGCCGTGCGGGAACGCATGACCGTGCATGCCTCAACTCAGGTGCCCTACTACGTCCATCTGATGTTGTCGCAGATCCTCGGCATGGAAATGTCGCGCATCCGGGTGATCAAACCGCATGTCGGCGGCGGCTTCGGTTGCCGCACCGAGACGCTGAATATCGAATTGATCGCGGCATTGCTGGCACGAAAGGCCACCGGCACTGTGCGCATCGTCACAAACCGCGAGGAGACGTTCATCACCCATCGCGGACGGCCAGAGACTGACATAAAGCTCAAGATCGGCATGCGCAAAGACGGCCGGATTACCGCGGTCGAATGCGATTGTGACCAGCGCGGCGGCGCGCATAGCGGGTACGGCGTGGTGACGATCCTTTATGCCGGGTCGATGCTGTATGCGATCTACGACCTGCATAACGTCAAATATACCGGCCGACGCGCGCTCACCAACACCCCGCCCTGCGGCGCGTTTCGCGGCCATGGCACTGTCGACATTCGTTTCGCGTTTGAGAGCCTAGTCGATGAAATGGCAATCGAACTCGGTCTCGATCCATTCGCAGTGCGGCGCGTTAATTTGCTCAATGCCCCGACCTTTACCGACAACGATTTGATGGTGAATTCGTACGGCCTGCCTGAATGTCTTGACTGGGTCGAGCGCGAAAGCGGATGGACCATGCGCAAGGGCAAGCTCGTCAAAGGCAAAGGGCTTGGCATGGCTTGCTCGCACTACATTAGCGGCGCCTCCAAGCCGGTAAACTGGACTGGCGAGCCGCACGCGACGGTCAAGATCAAGCTCGACTTTGATGGTTCGATCGTTGTGCTCTCGGGAGCCGCCGACATCGGCCAAGGCTCAACGACCATATTGGCACAAACCGTCGCCGAAGTTCTGGGGCTTGATCTTTCGCGCGTGCGCGTCGTTACCGGCGACAGCGAAGTCGTACCGAAGGACAATGGCTCGTATTCCTCACGCGTCACTTTCATGGTCGGGAATGCTGCGCTTGATGCCGCGCGCAATCTCAAAACTGTCCTCGTCAATGCCGCAGCACGGAAGCTGGAGGCACGCCCGGAAGACATCGAATGCCTGGGTGAAATTTATCGCGCCGGCGCACAAGATAAGGGCGCCACGTTTGACGAAGTGGTCACCGAAGCGCTGAAGGATTCGGGCACCCTTACGATCACCGGAAATTACTCGACGATTCCAGAATCGCACGGTGGTAAAAAATATCGCGGTGCCGCCATCGGCGGCACCATGGGCTACAGCTATTCGGCGCAGGTGGTCGAGGTCAGCGTCGACGAGGAGACCGGTGTTGTCACCGTCGACAAAGTCTGGGTCGCGCATGATTGCGGCAAGGCGCTCAACCGCCTGACAGTGGAAGGTCAGGTGCAGGGCTCGGTGTGGATGGGCATGGGTCAGGCCATGAGCGAGGAAGCGGCCTACCACGAGGGCCTGATGGTCACCGCCAACATGCTCGACTACCGGGTCCCGACCATTCTGGATTCCCCGCCGATCGAGGTTGGCATCGTCGAAAGCAACGATCCGCACGGACCGTTCGGCGCGAAGGAAGCCGGCGAAGGCTCTCTCGCGGCATTCCTCCCAGCGCTGACCAACGCCATCGCCGATGCCATTGGCATCCGCTTCAACGACCTGCCCGTGACCCCAGACCGTGTGTTTGAGGCGATCGAGAGGCGCAAACGCGCGATCGAAAAATCAACGAAGAAAAACGGGGACGCGTGATGGACGCTCTCCCCGAATTCCGCGTGCTCAATCCGGTAACGCTCGACGAAGTGATCGCTGCGCGTGCCGCACATCCGGACAGCAAACCGCTCGGTGGCGGCACCGACCTTGTGGTGAACGTGAGACGCGGCATTCTTGCCCCTCCGGTGCTGATCAACATGAATCGCGTGCAAGAACTCCACGCGATCAGAGTGACTGAAAAATCACTGGAGATAGGTGCTTCGGTAACATTGACCGAACTCGCCGAAAATCCGGAGGTTATTCAACATTATCCTGTGTTGGCGCAGGCTGCCGGCCACATTGCCGGGCCGACCCAACGCAACATGGGCACGGTCGGCGGCAATCTCTGCCTTGATACGCGCTGTATTTTCTACAATCAGAGCGAATGGTGGCGCGACGCTAATAACCATTGCCTGAAGACCACGGGCACAATTTGCCACGTGGCGCCGAAAAGCCGCGGTGTTTGCTTTGCGACGTTCAGCGGCGATCTGGCGCCCGCTTTGCTGACGCTCGGCGCGGACGTCGACATCGCCGGTCCTGCCGGCAAACGCACCATACCGCTGGAGAAGCTCTACATCGGCTTTGCGCGCCAGGACGTGCCGGTCACGGAGACGCAAGGTGACGGCAAGTTCTATCTGTCGCTGCGGCCGGGCGAGATCATCACCTCTGTAAGGGCGAAAAAGATACCCGGGCTGCGCTCGGCCTATGACAAAATCCGGATTCGCCGGTCGATCGAATATCCGGTTGCCGGTGTCGCAGTAGCACTCAGGCGCGAAGGAAGGACCCTCGCCGATTTGCGCATCGCCTTTACCGGTACTAATCCGCGCCCCGTGTTGCTTGCCGGCACCGCAGACCTTTGTGGCAGTGGCCTCGATGCACGGGTGTTCAAAGAGCTCGATGCCCTGGTTCGCGACCAGATCATGCCGATGAAAACGACGTTCACGCCTGGCCACTACCGCCGGAGGGTGGCAGGTGTGCTGGCACGGCGTTTGTTGTCGCGATTGTTCGAAAATTAACGACGGGGATCGGCGTGCTGGACGAATTCACCGAACGCCGTCCTTACAACGCCGTGACCGATTTTATTGACGCGAACGTAGCCCGCGGCCTGGCCGAAAAGCCGGCGTTCATCGACCCCGACCGATCGCTTACCTATGGCAGCCTGCAAGCGCGCACCATTCGTTTCGCCAATGCGCTGCGCAAACTGGGCGTGGAGCATGAGAACCGCGTCGCATTTCTGCTGAACGACACGGTCGACTATCCGGTAGCGTTCTGGGGAACTATCCGCTCCGGCGCGGTCGCCATTCCCCTCAATACTTATCTCAATGCGTCACAATACGCTTACATCCTCGCCGACTGCCGTGCGACCGTAATCGTTGTGGCAGCGCCTCTTGCGGAGGTTATTTGGCCGGTCATCGATAGACTCTCTCGACTGAAGACCGTAATTCTTGTCGACGACGTCGACAGTGAAAAGCACACCTTTTCCGGCCGCAAATCCCATTTATTCGAGGACATTATCGCCGATGCCGACGCGACCCCGTTCTGCGCAGATACTGTATCCGACGAGGTTGCATTCTGGCTGTACACCTCGGGCTCAACCGGCGATCCCAAAGGTGTCAAACACATTCATTCCAATTTGATGGCGACCGCCAAATTGTTCGGGCAAGGGGTCCTTGGCATCCGGGAAACCGACGTCGTCCATTCGGCGTCCAAGCTGTTTTTCGCATACGGGCTCGGAAATGCCATGACATTCCCGCTGTCGGTTGGCGCCACGGCCGCTCTGTGGCCTCACCGGCCATCACCCGAAGGCGTATTCGAAACGATGCGGCGGCATCAGCCGACGATTTTCTATGGCGTACCATCGCTGTACGCCGCCCTCCTCTCGCACCATGAAATATGCAAAGGCGCCGGCTCCAACCGGCTGCGCATTTGTGTGTCGGCAGGCGAAGCCTTGCCGGCGCACATCGGCGAGCGGTGGCGCGACGTAGTTGGCGTCGATGTACTCGATGGGCTCGGCTCAACCGAATTGCTGCAAACCTTCTTGAGCAATCGCCCAGGCGATATTCGCTATGGGTCTACAGGCAAGCCGGTGCTTGGCTACGAGACGCGTATCATCGATGAGGATGGATACGAACTTAGCGACGGCGAAATTGGCGAGTTGATCGTTCGAGGGCCATCCGCTGGCGAAGGCTATTGGAACCAGCGCGCAAAGAGCCGGCGCACGTTCGTCGGCGAATGGACGCATACTGGCGACAAATACCGTCGCGACACCGACGGCTATTACTACTACTGCGGCCGTACCGACGATATGTTCAAAGTGAGCGGCATGTGGGTGTCACCGTTCGACGTCGAGGCGGCGCTCGTCTCGCATGAAGCAGTGCTCGAAGCCGCCGTCATCGGAAAGGAAGACGCAGACGGGTTGATAAAACCAAAGGCTTTCATTGTTTTGAAGAATGGCTATGCCGCAGATGAAAGCTTGCTAGAGACGCTGAAAATCCACGTCAAAGACAAAGCCGGGCCATGGAAATTTCCGCGCTGGATTGAACTGCGTAATACGTTACCGCGCACCGCCACGGGCAAGATTCAACGTTTTAAACTGCGTGAAGAAGACATGCAGGCGGCAAGCCGCTAGTTTTTCCGCCTCAGGCAATTTTCACGTACTCGAATTCGCCCGGCTTGTTGTCGATGCCGACTTTCGGCGGTGCAATCCAACTCGCAAATTTTCCCGGCTCCATCTGCGGCAACATCAGGCTCTCGATGAAATCTTTGTCGCCGTCAGACGGCAGAAACTCGCCGCGGCGTCTGCTCCATTCGGCATCGCCGAGCACGCTGCCGTTCACATCGGCCTTGATCGAGGAGAATTCGCCGATGTGGCGGTGGAAAGCGACGTGCGGCAGCTTGATCTGGAAGTCGATGCCGTGCTCTGCGATCACCTTGTTCCAGCGGCCGACGCCAACATTGCAATCGACCACGTAGTCGTCGCGCAGCCGCATATTGAGCGCCGAGAGCGCCGGCGAATCCTCGGCTTGGATTTTGCCGTCGACCAGGCGGAGCACCGGATAGGTACCGTTTTCCAGTTGATGATCGTCCTTGAGCCGGTCCTCACGGTAGCGGCCCTTGAGACCGGCATGGAAGGCGTTCGCCGCATTCGTCGAGATTTCGTTTCCGAACAGATCGAGCGTCAACGAAAAATGCAGGTTCGCTTTCTTCTGAATGGTCGGCAGGTCGATCACGCCAAGTTTGCGTACTTTCTCGATTTCGTCGGGATCGCTGATCCCCGCCTCCTTCATCGCCTCGCAGGTGCGCTGGATCACGCGGGTGACGCCTGTTTCGCCAACGAACATGTGGTGGGCTTCTTCGGTGAGCATGAAGCGGCAAGTGCGCGAAAGAGGATCAAAGCCAGATTGCGCCAAGGCTTCGAGCTGCATCTTGCCGTCGCGGTCGGTGAAGTAAGTGAACATGAAAAACGACAGCCAGTCTGGCGTCTTCTCGTTGAATGCGCCCAGCATGCGCGGCGTATCGGCGTCGCCGGAGCGGCGCTGCAACAATGCTTCGGCTTCCTCGCGGCCGTCTGTGCCGAAATATTTCTGCAGCAGATAAACCATCGCCCACAGATGGCGTCCCTCTTCGACATTGACCTGAAACAGGTTGCGCATGTCGTAGAGTGAGGGTGCAGTTTTACCGAGATAGCGCTGCTGCTCGACCGAAGCCGGCTCGGTGTCGCCCTGGATCACCACGAGACGGCGCAGCATAGCGCGGTACTCGCCGGGAATTTCCTGCCAGGCAACCTCGCCTTTGTGGCGGCCAAATGGAATCTTGCGGCCTTCCATTTGCGGCGCCAGCAGCACACCCCAACGGTATTCCGGCATGCGCACGTAATCGAATTTAGCCCAGCCTTTCGGATCCACGCTGACCGCGGTGCGCAAGTATACCAGCGACTCCTGGAAGCCTTCCGGCCCCATGTCGTTCCACCAGTTTATGTAACCGGGATGCCACTTCTCCAAAGCGCGCTTGACGCGCTCGTCGTTGCCAAGCGCGACATTATTCGGAATCAAGCCGTCATAGTCGACTGCGGCGATGTTCATGGCGAAACCCTTTCTAGACTCTATCTTTGGCGAAGGTCGGCGAAACGCCGCTGCCGTAAAGCTTCAGCGCACCCTGCTCGCCGATCGCGTTTGGCCGCTGGAAGATCCAGTTCTGCCAGGCGGTCAAACGTCCGAAAATCTTGGTTTCCATTGTCTCCGGGCCGGCAAAACGGAGATTGGCTTCCATGCCGGTCATGGCGTCGGGCGAAAAGCTGGTGCGCTCCTCCAGCATGACGCGCAACTCATCGTCCCAGTCGAAATCCTCGTACGCGGCGGTGACCAAGCCCAGCTCGGCGGCAGCTTCGCCCTCGATTGCCACGCCGATCTTGGACTTGGCGCTTTTTATTGACTCCGGCTCGCCAAGAAATCGGGTCTCCAGCCGAGTGAGCCCATTGCCCATCGGATATAAGCCGAAATTTGCGGCGCCCAACGCGATTGCCGCAGGCTTGCGGTTGTCGCCCTCGCGAGTGCCAATCAACATCAGCGACCGGTCGGCGGCGAAAGCGAGTTCGGCCAGCGTGCCGGCAAAACAAGAGCCCGGCTCTATCAGTGCGATGATGCTGCGCGGCGTCACGTCGATGCGCTTGAGGACACGCTTGAGATAGTGGCGGATTTCCCGCATCAGCCAGTCGCCATTGGACTTGGCGAGAAACTCATCATAATCGAGTACGGCTTGCGCGCTCCCGTCGGTACGAAACAGCACGACACCGATCGCTTGCTCATTAGCGCGCAGATGCAGGATGGCGTCTTCCAACTCGCGCGCCACCGTCAGCGGCCAGAATTTGGCGCCCAGTGCATGGGCCGCTTCCACCGATGCCGGAACACCTTGCGAAGGTCCGCGTACAGTAACGGATGCCAGCCCGCGCTCACGGTCAATTTCAACATCGACATGGGAATAGGACACGCGGTCGGTTTCGACCTTGCGTTCAAGCGCGGTTAGCTTGATGCCCTTCGCGTCTTTCGGACGATCCGAGCGTGCGGCAACCTCCTTCGCACGTCCAGCCACCGTCTCTTTCCATTTCGAATTCGGTACAACCTCGTCCACCAACCGCCATTCAACGGCTTTCGAGCCGCGAATTCCTTCCTCAATCGAGCAGAATACATCGGCGCGATCGCGACGAACCTTTCGCTTGTCGGTGACGCGGGTGAGACCGCCGGTGCCCGGCAGCACAGCCAGCAGCGGTGTCTCCGGTAACGCCACCGCCGAGCGGCGATCGTCGACCAGCATGATGTGGTCGGCAGCGAGCGCCAGTTCGTAACCGCCGCCCGCGGCATTGCCGTTGATGGCGCACACATAAATTTGCTTGGAATTCTCGGAAGCGTCCTCAATGGCGAGGCGCGTCTCATTGGTAAACTTGCAGAAGTTCACTTTCTGGCCGTGCGTCGATTTGCCGAGCATACGAATATTGGCGCCGGCACAAAACACATTGTCCTTGCCGGATTTGATGACGACGCAGCGCACCTCCGGGTACTCGAAGCGCAGCCGCTGCACGGCGTCATTGAGTTCGATATCCACGCCGAGATCATAGGAATTGAGCTTCAACTCATAGCCGTCGAACAATCCGCCGGCCTGATCGACGTCCATGATCAAATAGGCAATGTCGCCGTCGCGTTCGATCCGCCAATGACGGTAGCGCGAGGGATCGGTCTGAAAATCGATGATTTGCATGGTGTCCGCCGGCGTTGGGCGATACGCGCCCGCCGCAATCTCCCTTGATGCATTATTTTGCATATTATTATCGCTCTGGCTATACCCCATCAACAGGGCTTAGAAATACAAGTTCCAAAGCCCACTATTGCTTTGCAATATAATGCATGTTACCGGGTATGCGATGAAAACGAGCCGCACCAAGAGCGCCGGCAGCCGCGACACCGACACCTATCTCCGGCAGCTCGGTGAGCGCGTGCGCACCTTGCGTAATCAGCGTGGCATGACCAGGAAAGCCCTCGCCCGGCATGCAAAAGTGTCCGAACGCTATCTCGCGCAACTTGAGGCGGGTCTCGGAAATGGCTCAATTGTATTATTGCGGCGGATCGCACGCGCCATCGGCCTGCCCATCACTCAGCTGGTCCACGAAGGAACGGAGCCGGTACTCGATCTCGTTCTATTGTCGCAGTTCCTCGAGCGGCTGCCGCCAGCCACACTCGCAGAAGCACGCGACCTGCTCCTCCAGCGCTTTAGCAAGCCATCGGAAGACGTACAGCGGCGGCGCATCGCATTGATCGGATTGCGTGGGGGTGGCAAGTCTACGCTCGGCCGTCTTCTAGCTGAGCGGCTTGGCGTTCCTTTCATTGAGCTCGACCGCGAAATCGAGCGGCGCAGTGGCGCCACCCTCAGCGAGATCTTCGATATGTTTGGCCAGGAGACTTTCCGGCGCGCCGAGCGTGAGGCGCTGGATGATGTCCTTCGACAGCATCAGAATTTCGTAGTCGCCACGAGCGGCAGCATTGTCACCGAACCGGGCACACTTGAGCTTCTGCTCGCTTCGTGTCTCACAGTCTGGGTGCGCGCAGAGCCGAAGGAGCATATGGGGCGGGTCATGGCCCAAGGGGATATGCGGCCGATGGCCAATAGTACTCGCGCGATGGATGATTTGATCTCAATTCTGAAAAGTCGCGAGCCGCTCTACGCGAAAGCGGACGTCGCACTTACCACAACAGGCAAAACGCCGGACCAGAATTTGGCGGAGCTGTTGCGTCTTATTGAAGTTCCCGATAATCGCATGACGCGCCGGTCGGCGTGACAGTAATCGTAAGGAGCCGGCTCCTGCCGGAATGACAGGATGAGTGATACAATAAAGACCGATGTTCTGATCGTCGGTGCCGGCCCAATCGGCTTATTTGCCGTGTTTGAATTGGGCCTCCTCGATATCAAGGCACACCTCGTCGATATTCTCGACAAAGTGGGTGGGCAATGCGCCGAACTTTATCCGGAAAAACCGATCTACGATATCCCGGGCATACCGTACATTACCGGTCACGGGCTTACGGACGCGTTGATGCAACAGATCAAGCCATTTGGTCCAAATTTCCACCTCGGCGAAATGGTGACGACGCTGGAAAAAATCGGCGACCCGTTGTTTCGCGTGGCTACCGATCGCGGCAAAGTCTTCGAAACGAAGAGCGTTGTGATTGCCGCCGGTGGCGGCTCTTTCCAACCAAAGCGTCCGCCGATCAATGGCATCGAACCCTATGAGAATACGTCTGTATTCTATGCCGTTCGCAAAATGGATGCCTTCCGGGACAAGAAGCTGCTGATCGTGGGCGGAGGAGATTCGGCGCTGGACTGGACGCTCAATTTGCAGCCAATCGCCAAACGTCTGACGCTCGTGCACCGGCGCGATGATTTCCGGGGAGCCCCCGACAGCGTGAACAAGATGCGTGCGCTGGTCGCCGCCGGCGACATGGACCTGAAGATCGGTCAGGTCTCCGGCCTGGAAGGCGGCGACGGTCAGTTGAGCGCCTGTTCCGTGCAAGGAAACGACGGCGCGATTACGCGCATCGACGTCGATGCGATGTTGCCGTTCTTCGGCCTCACCATGAAGCTCGGTCCGGTGGCGGATTGGGGCCTCAAAATGGAAGACGAATTAATCCCGGTCGATACGGGTGCGTTCGAGACAAGCATCCCAGGCCTGTTTGCTATTGGCGATATCAATACCTACCCCGGCAAACTCAAGCTGATCCTCTCCGGTTTCCACGAAGCCGCGCTGATGGCGCAAAAAGCGCACCGTTATGTGTATCCGGACAAGAAGTTGGTGTTCCAGTACACGACCTCCTCCACGAACCTCCAGAAGAAACTGGGCGTTGCCTGACGCCTCAAATCAGCATGCCGAAAATAACCTACATCGAACATGACGGGACCCAGCACACGGTCGACGCCGAGCTCGGCTCAACGGTGATGGAAACGGCGCTGCGAAACGACGTCGCAAGCATTGTCGCCGAATGCGGAGGCGGCTGCACTTGTGCCACCTGTATGGTGCATGTGGATGAAGCCTGGAGCGCTACCGTCGGCCCACCTTCGGCGGAAGAAGAAGAGATGCTTGATGCCGCTTTCGAGGTGAAGCCGACCTCACGCCTCTCCTGTCAGATCAAGGTGACGGAGGCGCTCGACGGCCTGATCGTGCACACCCCGGCCTATCAAGGCCGCTGAAGACGGCTTTTCTCCAGCCCGATTCCTGCGTTGAACTACGCCGCTATCAGGTGCGAAACTCGGCCAATACACCGAAAACCACGCCGGCCCGTTCAAAAAATCCGCCAAATAAGTGTCAGAGAATAGAGAATATTGGTGGGCGCACCAGGGCTCGAACCTGGGACCCGCTGATTAAGAGTCACGTCTTTTTGCTTTGATCTCAGCATCTTGTCTACAAACTGGCACGTTTTGCTACCATTAGAAATCAATGCGTTACGAATGAAATGCAAACCATGTAGCGGGTTGCTGATGTCCGCTTTACCCCCAATAGCGGACATGTGCGGTGCACTACCGTATGTCCGCTTTGTGCCAATAGCGGACATTGGCCCAGCGTCGTTGCTTGACGCGATCACGCCGGTCCTCGCTAATTTTCTGTCTGAATCTGGCGCCTACCGCCCAAAGAAGAATGGGAACGCTGGCAGCGGCGAATCATCGGCGTAGCCCCGCTGGTACTGCGACGATGGCGATTGGTAGCGTAGATTGTCTGCGGCCAGCGGCGCCGGCGCGGCGTCGAGCGTTTCCTCTGGCGTCAGCGGTAGCGGTCGGGAACGCGCCATCGCCGGTGACCCGGCGCCGGGGATCTTGCCGCTTAGCACCACCTTGGTGTTGGCCATCTTC
>JBATYN010000578.1:0-2073 GCA_049674125.1 Pseudolabrys sp.
TTGCTGCATGCACATGAAAGATCAGCGGATCAAACGGACTCAATTGTGCCGCATGGGTCATATGCTCGATGGCATGTTCAGGGTCGCCTAGAAATATTCTTACCCAGCCGCTGACATACCAAGCGGATGCTAGATTGGGATTCACCGCCAAGGCCTGATCGATCAAGGCCACGCTACTGTCGACGTCGCCAACGACGTAAGACAGCGTATGCGCTGCTTTCGAGAGCGCAATAGCATCATCTTTCCCCAGTTCTGCCGCTTGGCGGCTAAATCGCGACGCTGCAGAAATCTCTTGCTGACGGTCGGTAAACCAACCATGCGACTTGCGCTGAACGTAGCAATAGGCTGCCATGCCATAGGCGGAAGCAAATGCTGGGTCTGTTTCGACTGCCTTACAAAATAAACGCAGGGCTTCGGCTATACTTTCTCGAGTCCAGAGATAGAGATTGCCCATTCCACGTAGATAGTAGTCGTATGCGCCAGGGATTTCTGTCGATTTGCGCTTAGCGCGATCGATCTCAACCTGCTCCAACTTTGGCGCAATCGCACCCACGACGCTCGCAGTTATTTGATCCTGCAGATGAAAGATATCCTCAAGACCTCCGTCAAAGCGATTTCCCCAGAGATGAGCGCCAGTCGCGGTATCGATAAGCTCGGCGGTAATACGAACTCGATGTGCCGCCTTGCGCACACTGCCGTCGAGCACATAACGCACGCCTAACTCGTGTCCGATCGCCTTTATATCTAGAGCCCGCCCTTTGTAGATGAAGCTTGAGCTGCGCGCGATGACGAAAAGCCAGCGGAATTGCGACAGTGCATTGATGACATCTTCGATAATGCCGTCGACGAAATACTCTTGGTCCGGATCAGCCGAGAAATTGGCAAATGGTAGAACCGCAATTGAGGGACGATCAGATAGTGTCCGTGCTGCGTCTTTGAATTGAAACGCTTCGCTGTTCTCACGTCCGTACGAGTTCGTCGCGCTCCTATCTAGGGCCTGCCGCGCTTCTATTTGGACTGTGCCGACAAAGCGAAAACCCTTGCGGGCGGCAGTGCGAATAAGACGTTGCGCTTCGCCGCTATCACCGATGGCATGTCGAGCGGCCGTAATCCTGCTGCTCAAGGTTGACTCTGAAACAATGCGGCCGTTCCAAACTCCGGCAAAAAGGTCGTCTTTACTAACGACGCGCTCACGGTTGGATATAAGGAACTGCAGGAGGTCAAAGACCAGCGGCTCGACAGGCACCAGCTCCGATCCGGCGCGCAATTCTCGCCGACCGGCATCGAGAGAATAGTTCTCGAACAGGTAAATCACGCCGCTCTTGCCCCCAAGGTATCCAAGCGGAAAAGCAGGATTACCTCAAGGTAAAATCAGGACTCCCGAAAAGACCGTGTTGGCTGGGGCTTGTACGACATTGCCTCCAACCAATGGAGGAAACCATGTTCAAACAAACGTCCTTTTACGTTGCGTTGCTCGCATTGGTGCTGTCATGGCCGGTCAATGCGCAGCAGGTAAATCGCGTCGGCACCCCGATGCCGCCCGAGTTTAACTGGTCGTTGGACGAACCAATCACGAGGGATCAGATTACCGCCGATATTTCAAAGTTGCAGCCCGGCGAAATTCCGACAACCGCCGCGTTGACCTCTGTGGTCACCTGGGTGTCGAACACAGTCGGTCTTCCCGCGAACTACAATCTCCCCACAATTGAGCGCGTGTCGCATATGAAGCTTGCAGCCATCTTCCACGGCAGCCAGTTTGTGTCGCCTGGCCGTCGCCTAGGCGTGTACGATGATGACAGAAGGGCCATTCTTCTGCCCAGCGAGTGGACTGGCAGCAAGCCCGAAGACCTATCAATCCTCATCCACGAGATGGTTCATCACCTGCAAAACGTGGCGGGGCTGCAGTTTCAATGTGCCCAAGAGCGAGAAAAGCTTGCCTACATTGCGCAAGAAAAGTGGCTGGCCCCCTCCCGGCGAAGTCTGGAGATGAGCTTCGGCATCGACCCGGAAACTTTTCTATTCAATAACGAGTGCTACATCCCATAAACGCGCGATGGGCGGCGAAAGAGCTCC
>JBATYN010000579.1:0-7080 GCA_049674125.1 Pseudolabrys sp.
ATCCTGGCCAAGAGGCTAGATGGAATAAGAGCCATCAAAGCTTTCATGGCACTCCCCCAGCCGCCCCGAGGTAGCCACGGCGCAAATGCTCTCACGAAATTTCTAGTTTGCGAATTAAGCCGCCATAAAATCGGGTCGGCATGAGAGTGATATGACACAATCTACTTTGGTCGAAGGCTGCGGCCTTCCGCTTTGAAAAGCCGATGTAATTGGTGGTCGGCTTGTCGATACTGTGAGGTCACAGCGGTGATGTCCGCTTTGGGTCAATAGCGGGCAGAAGAAAAAACTCCTACTTGGCGCTATGCGGGGACGGCAATAACGTCTCTTCGTCACTAGCCGGGGCGACACACATAAATTCATAGGAAGGTCCCAATGAACGCCAATGCTCTATTTGTGGGGCTTGCGCTTACGACATTTGTCGCGACTGCTTCGCCGGTATTTTCTCAGCAAAGCCCGCCTCCGTCAGAAAGAGCAAAACAAGTCGAAGCGTTGGTCACCAAAGCTGCGGTACTCATCGATAACAAAGGAAAGGCGGCTTTCGAAGATCTCCGAAAGAAGGACAGTGAGTGGTTTCACGGTGACACCTATCTGTTTGTCTACGATATGAACGCGAACGTGTTGCTCAATCCCGCTTTTCCGAAGCGTGAAGGAACCAACGTGAGTGGTCAAAAGGATGCGAAGGGCAAGCTATTTCATAACGAAATTATAAAAACAGCTGAAACGAAAGGATCAGGGTGGGTCGACTATATGTTTCCGAAGCCGGGACAGACTGAGCCTTCGCAGAAATGGACCTTCGTGAAGAAGGTCACATTCGATGGCGCTCCGGGCTTGGTCGCCTCAGGCTTCTACCCACAATAGTCATTGAACTAAACGAGACTTGGTCAGATGTCCGCTTTGGATCAAAAGCAGACATTCGTAGTGCAAAACGTCATGTCCGCTTTACCGTCAACAGAGGACATTCGCAGCGCACAAGCCTATGTCGGCTTTGTGCCAATAGCGGACGTGATAACTTTTGCTCTAATGCCGCCCTTTGCCGCATGCGTCACACCGAACCCTCATAGCGCGTCCAGTATGACACTATCCAGCCTGAGCGGCCCCGGTCCCGCCAGCACAACCACCACCAGCATGACCAGATAAAGGACTTCGGGGAGATACAGCACGTCTCCCACATAGTCAGCCCTGTCGATGGGCAGGTAAGAAACGACGCGACGCTTGCCGCTGGTGTGCACTGCTACCAGACAGATCACCAGCAATCCCAGCGCAGCCAGAGGAGCGAGCATTCCAGTGAGCAGCGCCAGCCCGCCAGAGAACTCAACGCTAGGTACGAACCACTGATTGAAGCCAAGTCTCGGCACGCGATCGACCACCAGCTCACGCACGAACACCGCATGACGCTGGCGGTTGAACAACTTGTGGAAGCCTGAGATGGTGAAGAACGCCCCCAGCGCGATGCGGTTGATGAGGAGGGCAATTGCGGCGAGATCAGCACCGCTGGTTAGATATTGCATCATGGCACCATCTCCTTTGTCGCAAGTTCGATCTCTGCCTTGAGTCGCGATTGGTCCGGGAAGCGCATTGACGATGCGGCTGAGATCGTTCTCCATTTCCTGAAAGTCGCATTGACAAGAGGATACGCCACCCTACGGTCGAGGAAATTAGCCGTCGACTGTAAGAGCTATCTAGTCGCGCAGATGAGGCCGGCTGCCAGCCCGAGAGCAAGCGGGCGGTCCAGAAACAACCCATCAGGACATGGCTTGGTGTCGGTACACTCACGTCGCCGGAGTGTACGCGGTCACCACAGACGCTTTCATGTGTCGTGCCGTCTAGCCGTAAGCGATGCCCGCCTTGCTTTGCCCAACTTCGATAATATAACCATCAGGATCGCGAATGTAGCAGCGCGTCTCGCCGTACTTGTCCTTTGGCTCTGTGATAAACTCGGCTCCTCGGCTTCGCCATAGTTCATAGCAGGCTTGAATATCGGCAACGCGGATATTCATAAAGCTGTTGACTGAATCGGGGTCGGCGGGGACGCTGAGCGTTACCGATGGTTTGTCGGGTGTCGGGCCGCCGCCGACGTTGACAATGAGCCACGTGTTCGCGATCTGGATGTAACCCGGCGCGCCCTTGCTATCGCCTCTGCTCAGAATGCGACTACCGAAGACCGTTTCGTAAAATCGAAGCGACCGCTCGATGTCGGCGACGGTGAGAAAGTGTGCGACGGTAATGCCGTCCTTCGGCGGCATCTGATAGCTTTTCTGCTCGATATGTACTTGACTCATAGACACCTCCATAAACGCTTTCGACTATACGCAACGTGACGTTGCATCGTCGGCCCGATAGCACACAGTTTATGCGTGATTTAATCTGCCCGTCACAGCCGCGTCCGTCTCGTCGGCACCCGATTACCGCGCGGACAAATTGCCGAAAGGAAACCTGCTGTGCGCCAAAAACGCCTTTTTAAAAACGTTACAGGACTGACTACAACTTTGGTTGAGATTGGTTTCGAAACTCTGTCTGAAATGTTTTGATCAAGTCACCGAATGTCCGCTTTGGGTCAAAAGCAGACGTGTGCAATACAAACCGCCATATCCGCTTTTCCCCCAATAGCGGATATATGCGGTGCACTACCTTGCTCAGCGCGGGGTTTCTGTCGCCCAGTCTTGAGGAGTCGACGAAAATAGCGGGCCGCACCGAGTGTATGGCACCTCGGCACGGCCCCTTCCTGCCCAGCCACAGGCCACAACGCGGGCAGAACTAAATGAAATCTGAATTGAGAGCAGGATCGCCGGCGAGCGCCAACCAGATGGGGTTTGCATAAAGCGCAGCGCAAATTCTGTCTTGTGATTTGGCGACAAGGATTTGATTACGTTTGCCACCCGAGCAGTCCCAGCGCACCGGGGCCGGTGTTTTGTTATTTCAGATGCGGTCAAATTCACGACATGACTGATGTTGGCATAAAAAAAGGCCGCCCCCGGGGAGGCGGCCTTCGCTGGACCAGGCCACAGGTGTGGCGTTTACTGAGCCCAGTCCAATTATGAAAACAGGGACGCCGCTATCGCGTGAGCAAGTCCATATCCAAAAAGACCCATCCACGCCGCTGTGAGGCTGAGCCCGACAGCGATCATTACTGGAGGCCAAATTTTTTGGAAAAAGTTCCGCATAGCCTAAAACGCCCAAATACCTTTCGCTAGTAAATTTGACATATCGATTTTTCTTTTTTGTAGCCTGAGAAGCCGAACATTTTCTTGGAACAATTCAGTCCCAGCGCATGGTGCGCTATAAAAACATTACGGGCGACCGCCATCGTACGGGCGAAGTTTTACAGACGAATTGTAGCGATCATCTTCATCCGGTCAGGATCGTCACAAAGCCCCCGAGACCCAGAAGATGGTCAAAGGCCGCGCTCTTGTGGCAAGGGCGTAGCCACTTTTTTATAAACAAATCTCCGTCCTCTTCTCCACCGGATTAGACCCAACGCGCGTGTGTCCGCTTTAGCCCCAAAAGCAGACATTTGCGGTGTAACTCCTATGTCCGCTAAGTGCCAATAGCGGACATAGGAGCCCATTCAACTATGAATTCCGCCTTGCTCAACGAACCTACTGCACCTTGATGTTCGCTGCGCGAATAATGCGTTCGTATACTTCATTTTTTCTACGGATAAACTCACTGAAGTCCTTGCCGCACAAACCTGCCGGATAAAGTCCCAGCGCCAATAGTTTTGCCTCAACCTCCGGGGCCTTCATTGCTGAGACAAACCAACTTGCCAATTGCGAAATATTATCCGAGGACGTCTTCGCTGGTGCGAGCAGACCGAGCCAGACTTCTGACTCGTAGCCCGCGTAGCCGGACTCAGCGACGGTTGGTAGATCCGGCAGAGGTTTGATTCGTTTGCCGGAGGCGGTCGCGAGTGCCCGTAACTTGCCTGCTTTGATTTGTTCGGCCGCTTCCGAGTAGTTGACTAATGCCGACGTGACTTGTTGACCAAGGAGCGCGTTAACCGCGGGCGCTCCGCCGGGATAAGGCACGAAAATCAATTCGGCCTTCGTCGCAAGTTTGAATTGCTCAAACGCAATGTGCTGCGTGGTTGCCGGTCCTAGTGCCGCGAGCGTTAACGTCCCTGGTTTAGCGTGCGCCTCGGCGATGAGATCACCGATCGTCTGGTACGGTGATGCAATGCTGACTACAAAAATCAACGGCGAGCTTACAAGATTGCAAACCGCCTCATAACTCGTAAGGGCACTATAGTTCGTCTTCTTCAAAAGCGGATTGATGACGACAGAATTTGAGGCAATCACAAGCGTACTTCCATCGGGAGCAGCACGCGACGCCAATTCGTAAGCGATCGAAGCGCCGGCGCCCGGCCGGTTATCAACAATTACGGTCTGACCATTCGTATCGCTGATCCGACTACCGAGGATGCGTGCCAGGACGTCGGCACTGCCGCCGGGAGGGAATGGGACGATGATCCTGATTGATTTACCGCTTTGCGACCACGCCGGCTCAACGAGCAAGGCAATAAGAAGCGAAAGAAAGACCGGCAGTAATGAGATGAAATCTCGCCGTCTCATGTTTCCTCCCACGCCGAGAACAAGCCATCATCCGGCATAAAAGTGTACTTAAACTCCCGAGTGAAACGCGTAAATACGGCCTCAATAATCGTCGCCACCGCTTCGCTTCGCTAGAGAAGGGCGATGAGAAAAGGCTTAGTTTGTTGGCCATGGCTGGGAAGGAGAACGAACCATGAGTGGCAAGGCGACAGCGTTTGTGGCGGGCGTGCTCCTCGCGAGCATGTTCTGGATCGTGCTGGCGCAACAAAGCTATTGCGCTGGTAGCCTCGCGGACTGGCTGCACATGGGTGACGTGGAGGAGTGCCGATGAAGCGCTGCGAGCGTCGTTAGTCCTGAGAAAAACGCCCCGGGCTTCCCCATTGAGCTACTGGGAGCAGTCAGATGACCGCTTTACCCCCAAAAGCGGACATGTGCAGTGCACCCACGCATGTCCGCTAAGTGCCAAGAGCGGACATGGACCGCATGACGCAGCTATCTTGCTTGGGCCAAACTTGGCGACTGCGGTATCGTTGGAATAAGCAATTTGCGGTCGACGCCAAAGAGCAACGCGCCTGCACAAAGAACCACGGCCGCCGCGATGATTAAGTGCCGAGCCGACATCAGACCGTTTTCCGCTTACCTAAATTGCACGATCAATGTTTCCGCATAAGCGCACTGCGTGCACTCGAAGGTCCGTTCCCCGCGCTCGACCTCGCTGCATGGCTCGACCAAGGACAAGAGCATCGGCAGTCCGCATATGGGACATCGTCGTAGACTGACTGGCGGCTTCGCGGAGTCGAAGCTGTCGGACTGCGGCACTACGCTAAACCTCTCGACCGTCTCCCCCGTGACACTAAAATCGTACCGATCGCGCGACAAGAGTCGAATCACTTTTACATCATGAGGCGCTCGAACCATGCTGCGCTGCAAAGACCGTCGTGAGGGTGACCGGCTCACGCTGTTAAACGGCGCGACAGGACGAACCCTGCGTTCACATATTTGTGGGGCCACGACGCACCAGCGCCTGTTAATCTGCGCCGATGTGGACCCGGATTTTTCTTATCACTGCCTTCTGCGCGACGTTGGCCGCATGTATTGTGACCTTCAGCTTCATGTTCGGTCAGCCGGAAATTACCTCACTACTAACGACTGGGCATTTGCCCCACGCTGCGCGAAGCGTCGCTGACAAAGCTAAATCCGATACAACCCGACCTACAAAAAGAACCGCCATCAACCCCGAGTAAGACGGCCAACGTATCCGCTTACCTGGATAAATTAATGGCGACGGGTATTCTAGTTTAAGTAATGCCAGGCCCCCGCTGATGCGGTCACTTGCCATAACAACGTTAATATGCGTCGGCGTGTGCGCCTTGTGCCTCGGTGCGTGCGCTTCGCATGGTGAGCCTACAGAAGAGAGTGCGGGTTGCGCGAAATTGAGTGAATTAAAAATCGGGATGACCACATCGCAAGTTTTATTGTCGTGTGAGCGAAAGCCGCTCCGTACATCAGATGCCATTTTAAGGGACGGCACAAAGGAAATAACTTGGTCCTATGTAGGTGCCTACCTTCATTTTGTGGACGGGAAGCTCAAAAGTATCCAAGACCTTCAGTAAATTCTTGGCGGCGTTGCGCCAACCAAGCAGATCCAACGCGCCGATTTCCGCTTTGGACATTTGCAGCGCACAAGCCTATGTCCGCTTTGTGCCAATAGCGGACATCAGCCTTCAATTAGTTTATCGGCTCGCAGCACCAGGCCAGCCGGGACTTCGTGCCCAATTGCTTGCGCAGCCTTGAGATTGATAACTAGCTCGAACCGGGTTGGCTGTTCGACGGGGATGTCAGCTGGCTTGATGCCTCGCAGAACCTTTACGACCTGCCGACTGACCAGATCGCGATAGATTTGGATAATGCGAGGACCGTATCCGAGGAGACCTACCTCCTCAGCCAACTCCGGCCATTGATAAATCGCCGGTAGTCGCCAAGTCGCGACGCGCTCGAAAATGATCTTGCGGTTGTTGAAGAAAAGCGCCGAGGCCAGCACGTTAAGAGCGGTCGCGCCCGAAGCTTTCGCAGCGTCTATGGCGGGCGCAATTTCCTCGGGTTTGGTAACTTGATGGATAGAAAGCTCGACGCCGCGCGCCCCGGCGGATTGCACGAGCGCTTGGCCCTGTACCGCCGTAGTCGAGCCTGGATCGACCAGCGCTGCCATATGACGAAGTCCAGGCACAGCTTCAATCAGAATGTCCTGGCGCTTGCCATCAAGCTCACTGGCAAGAATGCTGACGCCAGTCGTATTGCCGTCTGGCTTGGCCAGCGAGCGCACGAGGCCCGCGCGAATCGCATCATCGACCAAAACGACGAGCGGAATTGTCCGCGTCGCCTCTTGTGCAACGCGCGCCGCCGCTTCTCCGCCGCACAGAATAACATCGACATGAGCCTTGACGTGGTCCTGTGCAACTTCAGCAAATCGTTCGACGGGCAGTCCGTACCCGTGCCGATCAACGGTAAGATTTTGACCCTCGAGGAATCCGAG